>JAAYHG010000002.1 GCA_012735455.1 Bacillota bacterium | reverse complement strand
TCTGGGCTGAGGTTGGCCATGGTAACCTCGAGAAGAAGTAGCGACGACACGGTGGACATAGCTGCTGCAGCTACCCCGGCCAGGGCTAAGGAAGCCCACAGGGGTGATAAGTAGGTCTTAACCAACACAGGGAATGCCTCATCGGGAGTCCTGAGTTGATCCCACACCAATGCCCGCGCCGCTCCGCCATAAAACACAGTGATGCTAAAAAAATCAGGACCAGGAGCAAACCCCAGGCAACAGAAGCCTTAGCTGTGCGCTCGTCTTTAGCGGTGTGCATCTTGGTTACAAATTCGATCCTGGTAAAGTAGGCAATAAACCAGACCAAGTGCCAATTCCAAAAGCCGGTTTGTGTCCAGCCAATACCTGTGAGAGAAGTCCAACCCGGGGCAGCCTTTTCTGCAGCCAGGGCCATGCCGGTAAGACCACCCAGTTCTCCCCACAAAACCACAAGCAAGGATCCCAACCCTACCGTCATGAACAGCCACTGAGCAATATCAGTCCACACTGCCGCCAACATGCCACCGATGCTCGTATAAAAGACAAAAATTGCGGTGGCAAGAATCAGGGAAACCGATGGAGAAAGCCCGGACATCTGCTGAACAACCAAACCCATGGACTTAGTCTGGGCAATCAAAGATACTATGGCCGACACCAGTACAACCAATGCCGCAAAAGCTCTGAAGTTGTTTGACTCGTACCGATCCCCGAGGAAATCCGGCAGGGTAAAACCGCCAAAGGCTCGTCATAGAAACAATCAGCATCTCTATCGCCTTCCTGTAAAGAGCAGGAATACCATCCTGTGAGAAGAATTAGATAACAGCAGGGCAACGATGGGCTGCTCATGAATAGACCTACAAGTGAAGGAAGGTTATGACATGATGACAAGACTTCCCTACGGTCCTGGATACCTTCCCGTGACAGTACCTGACGAAAACCTGGCTGGCATTTTCTGCCCTCTGCAAACACAGAGGGAACTACCAGGCGAAGCTGAACTGATCATCGCTGCACTGCAAAATCCCTATGGCGGTCCCCGCCTGGCCGAGCTGGCAGCTTCCGCCCGCCGTATTACCGTTATCTCAAGTGACCACACACGCCCTCTGCCGAGCAAGGTAACCTTGCCCCCTCTCTTGGCGGAGATTCGTGCTGGCAACCCACAGGCAGAGGTTACCATACTGATAGCCACTGGCCTTCACCGGCCAACTACCCCGGCGGAGCTCACGGCTCGCTATGGCAAGGACCTGGTGCAAAGAGAACACTTTGTGGTGCACAACGCCTTTAACACCGACGAACTCGTATACTTAGGGGGCCTCCCCTCTGGTGCTCCGCTCTGGGTGAATCGGTTGCTGGCAGAAACTGATCTCTTGGTGGCTGAGGGGTTCATTGAGCCGCACTTCTTTGCCGGCTTCTCGGGTGGCCCTAAGTCAGTGCTGCCTGGAGTAGCAGGCGAGAAGAGCGTTCTCGCCAACCACTCGACCGCACTCATGGCTCACCCTAGAGCCCGTACTGGAAACATAACCGACAACCCCATTCACCAGGATATCCGAGCTGCTGCCCGTTTGGCCGGCCTTAGGTTCATCCTCAACGTGGTCACCGGTAGTGACCACAGAGTAACGGCAGCCTTCGCTGGAAGTGTAGCTGAGGCTCATGCCGCCGGCTGCAGATTAGTAGAAAAACAAGCCAGGATCGAACTGGAACCGGCGGATATTGTAATCACCTCCAATGGTGGTTACCCGCTGGATCAGAATCTATATCAGGCGGTAAAGAGCATGAGCGCTGGCGAAGCAGCCACCAAACCTGGTGGCACCATCATTATCGCAGCGGAATGCCGGGACGGCTTGGGCGGTGAGGGTTTTTACAGTCAGATGGCCAGTGCTTTAAACCCAAGGTCACTGCTGGCCCAAATCCAGGGAACACCTATGTTAGAGACCCTGCCTGACCAGTGGCAGGTACAGGTGCTGGCGCGTATCCTGGCAGAACGGCAAGTGATTGTGGTTACCGAAGGTGTAGAGCGGGAGCTCCTAGAGGAAATGTACTTAACCTGGGCCCCGGACCTTGACACCGCCCTAAGACTGGCCTTTGAACAACACGGTGCTGGCGCAAAAGTGGCAGTCATACCCGATGGAGTACAGGTGATTGTGCACCCACAACACTGACCCTAAGGAAAAGAAACCCCCTACAGCACAAGGAATTGTTTGCCCTCGTGCTGTAGGGGGCTTCGTTTCATAACGGATAGCTTAGCGAACCTGACAATGCTTTGCTAGGGCGTGGTTAAAGAGCTGGATATGGTGGAGTTCATCCAAAATAATCCGCTCCAGTAGCTCCTCTACATAGGGATCATTAATCCTGCGTTGGTGCTCGCGATAATTGGCAATGGCCGCCCACTCGCTGGCAATGTCGGCAGTAAGTCGGTCACACAAGCTGGTGCCGTAAAAGACAAAGGAGGCATCCCAGTAGCACGTGCTGTTGCCGCTTTGCAGCGTCCAGTAACGTGGGTCAACACCCAGCTTAAGTATGGCCTCTCCCAAAAGCTCCAGGTGGTACATCTCCACCAAGGAAATACACTCCAAGAGCTCTGCTACTTCTTCATTTACAGGTTCTAGAACAAAGTGGTGGTATAGGTACTGGTTGATGGCGGTAAGTTCACTTACCATCCCGGCATAATCCTCGAGCAAGAGTTGTGCGTAGGCAGGATTAGGCGCCGCCACCCTTACCTCCGGGTAGGGGGCCGGGTAAGCGCACCTCAACCGTGCTGAGGTACCGCCGTGTTCCACCACCGGGCCGGTATCCATGTGTTTCCCTCCTCTAATCCCTAGTGGTAAAGGGTATTGGCGGAAACACACAAATATGCCCGCTGGGGAAAAGATACCCTGCAGTAAGCTAGGGTTCGAACAAATCCTGCGCCGCCGGGAGGCCACCCGCACCCTCAGCAGCCTGCACAGCTCGCACTATGGCCGCAGCAACAGCCTGAACCGCCAGTACCGCCACCTGATTAAGGTCGGCCGCCACTTCTCCAGTGGCCAGGGTGAAGACGGTGTCACCGTCCAGCATGGTATGTACCGGCCGAATGACCCGGGCATAGCCGTCGTGAGCCATCTGAGCAACCTTGGTAGCCTGAACCTTAGTCAGTTTAGCGTTGGTAGCCACCACGCCCAGGGTAGTGTTACCCATGGCTCCAGCAGGCGTGAAAGAGGCTTTGCGCAAGAACTCCTCGGCGTTAAGAAAGCTACTCTTGTCTTCACTCAGGGTTCCGGCAACAATTTGTCCCGTAGCAGGATCCACTACATCGCCAAGGGCGTTCACGGCTACCAGAGCCCCTACTACCAGGTCTCCCACCTTCAAGCTGGTTGTACCGAGGCCGCTTTTCATAGCCCGTTCGTGCCCCAGAAGCTTCCCCACTGTGGCACCACAACCCGCCCCCACGTTCCCCTCCTCTACTGGCCCTGCCACCGCCTGCGCCGCAGCCTGGTAGCCCATGGTTCGATCGGGGCGCACTCGTGGATCGCCGATACCCAGATCAAACAGACAAGCCGCCGCCACAATGGGCACACGCGTAACACCCACGTCAAAGC
>JAAYHG010000161.1 GCA_012735455.1 Bacillota bacterium | reverse complement strand
GGTGCGAACTCAGCACCGCCACGTCCAGGGCCGCCGTCACCCCTGCCACATCGCGTCGGTAGCCCAAGAAGCGGAATTCTTCGCCAAAACCAAGCTCCCTGGCTCGGCGCTTGAGCTCTGCCTCCAACGGGCCGCTGCCCACCAAGAGAAAGATGGCCTCTGGAAAGCTGCGCCGCACCAAGGCAGCTGCTCGCAGAAAATCTTGCGGCGCTTTCTCGGGGACCAGGCGCGCCACCATACCCACCACCGGGCGATTACCTACCCCCAATTCCAATCGCACACCTGCACCGCTGGCCCGGGCAAACTCGCCCACATCAACGCCGTTAGGTATAACCCGGATACGCCTGTAGTCCACTCCCTCTGCCACCAGAGCCGCCGCCACAGCCTCGGAGATGGCTATCACCCGATCCGTCAGGGCACCGCTCACCACCCTGCCCACACCGCGGCGCAGGAACGAAACCTTGTCACTACGGCCCAAGCCGTGACGGGTGAGCACCAGCCCACGCACCCCTGACAGACGAGCAGCCACTCGCCCGGCCAGGCTGGCATGGGTATGTACCACCTGGTAGCTGCCCTGTGCCAGGTAGCGGCGAATCTCGGCCACTGCGCGCCAACTAAACGAAGCGTCACCTTCACTGAGCAGCCAGGGTTCAAACCCCCGCTCCCTCAATTCCCGCTCAAGTTCTCCGCCGCCTGGACAAACCACCTGCACTAGGACTCCCTCGGCCTTAAGGCCTGGAAGCAAATTTAGCAGATAACGTCCGGCACCACCTACGTTCAAATCACTGATGATGTGCAGTACCCGCAGGGTCATCCGCCTCCTTTGTCAGAGCCAGGGCGAGCCCTAGTACCGCCCAAAACAAAAAGGTGAGCTTAGGACTGTACCATACGTTATCTACCGCCCCGTGGAGCAAGAAGCCGCTCAGTCCTGCAATGAGAGCTATTAACAGGCTTCTGGTGCCTGCCTTCAGCCGCGGCACAGCCCGCGCGGCCCGGGAGAAAACAGCAAGCAGGAGCCAGAGGAAGGCAACGAGACCCGGAACCCCCAGCTGCAGTGCCAGCTCCAGGTACAGGTTGTGGCTGTGCAGGGCAGGGGTTCCAGCCAGCATAAACTGCGGATACACCTGGCCAAAGGCAGCCGCCCCCAGGCCAATACCTGTGAGCCAGTAGGCGGCTATCATGCGCACAACGGCAAACCAAATGGAAAGACGAAAAGCATTGGAGCTGTCCTCAAGACTGCCAATGCTGGCCGCCCTGGTCAGAACCTGCTCCGGTGCTAGAATAGGCAGCAACAACAGACCGGCAGCAATAACGCAAAGGAGCCGACGCTCCCAGAAGAGGCCGAGCAACAAGAAAGCCAGTCCCACAGCCAGCCAGGCACCGCGGGACATGGTTAGTACCAGGGCCACCCCGGCGCTGGCCAGGACTACGCCCCACACGAAACGCGCTGGCAGGTACTTTTCCCGCACAAAGAGCACCAGGGCCGGCGGAATAACAAAGGTCAGGTACTCGGCATAGATATTGGGGTTCTCGAAGGTGGCAAAGACTCGCGTCCTGATCACTTCGGCCTGCTTAATATCAATCCAGGAAAGCGAGGTTTGCACCCCGCTTTTATACTGGAGCCAGGCCAGTAAAGCAGTAACCGCCCCTGCCAAGAGCAGTCCCCCCAGGAGCCAGGCCACATCAGCAGGTCGCGGCAGTACATACATCAGGTAAAAAGCCAGGAAAAAGAGGCCATACAAGGGGAGCACCGCCAAGCTCCCAGCCCGTGCGACCGAAAACAACGCCGCCAGCACTACAAAGGTGAAAAAGACAGCCAGGGGAAGGTCCACCGGCGTGCGGCTAAACATGCGCTGGCCGGCGAGGGCACGGCGCAGAGCATAGACAGCAGCTGTGCCGAGCAAGAGCTGGCCCGCATACAGCGTCGGCAAGAAAGCCAGCCCTGCGAGAAAAAAGTAGAGGCCCAGCAGCGGCTGTCGAAAAATGAGGGCCGCACCTCCCACAGCTAGGATGTACTTGGCCGCTGTCTGCGCCGGTAAGACGGCCAGCAGCACAGCAATAGTCAGCCCTGTTAGCAGGCCCCAGGCTACGGCTCCCGTTCCCTTATCCGGTTGTGCGGAGCGCAGGGTTTCTGCCTGCATGCCGCAGCACCTCCTACACTATATGGACCCCAGTCGCAGCAACCAGCGTACCCAGCGGACACAGAGGCTGCCCTCCAACCAAGCATCGATCTCATCCGGCAGGAGCAGTAAAAGCCCCGCCAAAGGAAAGAGGGAAACTGCAGCCCACAGGCGCTTCGGTGTGAGCCCGCCGAGGGCAAGACCAAAAACCACAGTTCCTAGCCCAAGCCCCAGAGCTGCCCCAGCCAAGAAGCGTCCACCAGCTGCGTAAAAACTCTCTGTGCCTCGCTGCACCGTCCCGACCAACCGCGAAGACGGCAATGCCCGCATCAATAACTCGCCAAACCTTTGCCCTACCCGCTCTAGCCTCTCTGCTAGAGCGTATCCACACTTTACCACCTGGCTCCCGGCCAAAAGCCCCTCCCCGCTAAGGTCCCGTCTGAGTACCCTTCCGGGGAGACTCCACTGGCCCCAAGCGAGGAGCCGCTCCAAGGCGGTAGCTAGTAAACATAGCGACCAACTCCCCTGCAGCCACAGGGCTAGGGTGGAGAGAACCCGGTAACTCACACTTGCGCGCCAGAAGCGGACCAGCATGGTGTCACTCCTCTGTTTGGACACTCATTACGGTGCCATTCACACTAAACTTAAGGCCCTTGATCGCCACCGAGGCACCTACCCGCATCTCGTAACCGCCAAGGAGGATAACGTTTGGTGTTACCTGACCCTGGCCACGGATTGTCACGTAGACATCCTTCCTAAAGGATGACTCCGCTCTTACCAAACGCCCGTCTGCCGTCTCCACTTCCTTGGCCGCAGGACGCACGTCTTTAGCAGCCAGTTTCCCCAGAACAGCGTTAGATTTGGTGTTAAGGACGTTTTCACCCTCTTGCATAGCGTCAGCTGTGGCCTGGCGTACATCCTCCACCAGGATAACCACTTCCACCGGGCTGGTAGTGCTAGGGTTAACGGCTGTAAGCATGCGCGACCTCAACCCTAACCGCGCCGCCACTGCCAAGACCAGCACCAGCACAGCCAGGTCAATAATGTTTACGCGGCCGAAGAGCCTGCCCTGCTTATCTATCAGCGGCATCTTGTGACCTCCCCAAGGCTTTGTAATAAACCCGTTCCACCTCTTGCGTCATGTGTGGCAAAGAAAACTCCCGCAGCACAATCTCCCGGCCGAAGGCCCCCAGTTCTGCCGCTTGGGCAGGGTTTTTCAGGAGTCTGTCCACCGCCGCAGTGATTGCGTCGGCCCGAGTAGGCTGCTCGGTACCGCGGCCGCTGAAGTTATGTTTTTTGGCCAGCTCTAGATTCTCCGGGGTTAGCACACCCATAAAGCCCGCTTCACCAGCAATAACCACGGGCTTGGCCGAGGCCATACCCTCCAGAATCACCCGGCCTACACCTATCACCACCGTAGCCGTTGCTAGTAGGGCCGCCGTGTCCGTGCGGGCCCCGGTGACTCTTATGGCCTGGGTCTTGAAATCCTGGTTCACCTTTTCCGCCCAGCGCTTCACTTCCGGCAGCTTATCGCCCTCGCCTACAATGAGAACCTTGAGGGCTGGATAAAGTCGCAAAAGCTCCGGCACCGCCTCGATCACCCGCAGCGCAATCTCACCCCGGGCACCGCTTAGGCGGCTCACATACACCAGTTTCGGGCCTTCTGGCGCCAGGCCAAACTCTGCCAGGACCGGGCTCGGGTCCACCCTGGGCGAAAAGCGCTCGGTATCTACCCCATTGGGGATTACCGTTATCTTGTCCCCCGCCACGGCAAAGTTTCTGACCAGGTGGGCCTTGACGTCACTGCTAACAGCTACCACCTGGCTGCCCCAAACAGTCAGCGCACGCATGCCAAGATTGGCACTATAAATCCCGTGCGCGGTGGTCACCATAGGGCGACGGGTACACAGGGACACAAAGTGTCCTACCCAGGCTGGAATGCGGGCATGAGCATGGATGACATCTATTTTTTCTTGCGACACCAACCTGGTCATAAGACGGAACCCGCGCAGCATGTCCCAAGGCGCACGACTGCCCAGGGGCACCTGGTAGTGCTGGATTCCGGCCGCCAATAGCTCCTCCTCCAGGCAACCGCCCTGCGAGGCAACTACCACCCGGTGGCCGCGTTTTTTCAGTTCCTGGGCCAAACCCACCACATGGGTTTCAGCGCCGCCTGTATCCAAGGCCATGAGCGCTAGCAGCACGTTAAGGCTGGGCATCATAGTTCCCCTTTCCTCGCTGCCCAATTCCATCACTC
>JAAYHG010000160.1 GCA_012735455.1 Bacillota bacterium | reverse complement strand
GGTAATGACCCCAGAAAGGGTAGTGGAGATTGCACGCCGGTACCGTCCCTACTACGGCCAAGAGGGCGGCGTCACCTTCTCCGGTGGAGAACCCCTGCTGCAGGGGGAGTTTGTTTACCGGTCCTTGCAACTCCTCAAGAGGGAAGGATATAATACTTGCGTAGACACTTCTGGGTTTGGCGATCCACGTTATTATCACAAAATCCTGCCCCTGGTGGATACACTCATTTTGGATGTGAAGGCCTTCGACCGGAAGGCCTTCCAGGAACTAACTACGATCGACGGATTCGCCGCTTACCAGGAATTCCTGGCCAAACTGGATGAGTATGGTTTTCGCGGGCAGATTTGGGTGCGGCACGTTATGGTTCCGGGCTTCACAGACAGCGAAGAATCCATGGGTCAGTTCGTCCGCATCTTAGAACCCATCCGGGCCAAGGTGGATCGCATTGAGATCTTGCCCTACCATACTTCTGGGGTGAAGAAGTATCATGAGCTGGGCATACCCTACCGCTTAGAGGGAGTAGAACCTATGGATAAAGATAGAGCTAAGGAATTGGAAATTTACGCCAACAAGCTCTTTGCAGAGGATCTGCGCAGGGAGCGGGCAGAAAACGGCAGAGCTAGGCAGGAGAAATTTAAGCAGCTGAAAGCCAAGGAGATCGCTTCAGAACAGGAAAAGGCGGAGATGTTTGCCGTCCTGCGGAACCTGCCCCTACTCAGCGATGTGCCCGAAGAAGATGTGGAAAATGTACTCAACGAAGTGATTTTATCCAACATTAAAGCGGGAGAACTCATTTTCAAGACGGGAGATTCTCCAGATTTCATGTATCTTATTTATAAGGGCCAAATGAAGATCTTCATGAATACCATGGATGGGGAAGAGCAGATCTTTTACATTTACCGCGACGGCGACTTTGTAGGAGGGCTTAACCTTTTGGTAGAAACGCCCTACCGCTATATAGGGCAAGCCCTGACAGACTGTAAAGTAGTGGTTATTCCCAAGTCCACCTTCGATAAATACTTCTACAACTCACCCGTGGTCTTGCGCAGCGTCCTGGCGAAGAGTTTTGAACGAATCCGCTGGGCGGAGGAGCTCATCCAAAGGCTTGCCACCAGCAACGCCTCTATGAAGCCTGCGGGGCTGCTCCTGAAGCTCGTGAAGCGCATTGGCGTGGAAACGGAAGAAGGTATCAGGCTGGAGCTTTCAATGAGCCGGGAAGAGCTCGGAAGTTATTCTGGACTCAGGCGAGAAACTATCACCAGGAAACTGGGGGAATTTCGGGAGCTGGGTTATATAGAACTGGTGGGCAATCGGGTTATAATTGTCAAGGATTTGGAGGCTCTGGAAAGTTACGTATACTAGGAAAACGAACCTCACCTGGACAAGGTGGGGTTTTGTTATGCGGCGTTTTCGGGATTTTAGAGCTGACACTTCCCCCGTCCTTTGGGCATACGGTGCAGCAGGGAAACAGGGGAGGTGAGTAATTGGCTCAAACACAAGACTTCCAGGGAAACTGGAGCATCCGCCCACAGATGATTTTACCCTTTATCTCGCCCAGGTCAAACCGCATCAGCCGGGCGTCTCTCAGCTTGAATCAAACTATGCGGGAACTTTGGGAACAGCATGATGTGTGGACAAGGCTGACCATTGAGAGCATTGTCTTTCGCCTGCCCGATGAACGCTTCGTGATCAGCAGGCTTTTGCGCAATCCTGAAGATTTTGCCCAAGCGCTGCGGCCGTTTTACGGACGGCGGATCGCCGGCCAGTTTGCCCTACTCCTCACAGACCATCTTGTCATCGCAGCGGAGCTGGTGCAGGCTGCTCAGGCCGGTGATGCACGGCGGGTTGCCGAATTAGAGCGGCGGTGGTTCCAGAACGCGCGAGATATTGCCGCATTCTTCGCCAAGATTAACCCTTTCTGGTCCGAGCGGCGCTGGCGGGAGATGCTCTTTGACCATTTGCGCCTGGTGCAGACGGAGGCTGTGCAAATGCTGCAGGGAATGTATCAGGCCAGTATTGACACTTACGACCAAGTGGAAGCCCAATCCTTGGAAATGGCTGATGAAATGTGGCGGGGAATCGTGCGCCAGTTCCCCCGGAGATTCTAGCGGCTCCCAGTGCGAAACCCATCACTAGCTGATGGGTTTCGCCGCGCAGGGGTCTGGAAAGGGTTACGCGGGTCCGGTGCCGAATAACAAACAACAAAGGAGTATTGGTATGAACAGCGCACAACAAGCACCGCTAAGACCCATCTTGAAGTGGGCAGGAGGGAAAAGGTGGCTGGTACCCCAT
>JAAYHG010000159.1 GCA_012735455.1 Bacillota bacterium | reverse complement strand
GTATTACATTAGAGGCTGCTGCAGCTTTGTCTTCGGTAATTGGTCTAGCTGCACGTCGGATTTCTGCAGCCAGCGCTTCCATGCTTAGTCCCAGTTCTTGGGCCACCTTTCTGGTATACTCTTCCCTTTCCACTAGGCTATCTATACCTAATAATACCGGTACCATGCCGCGAGCTATGGCTACTCGTCCCTCTAGCGTCTCCCGGCCATACTCTGCCACTAGGCGTTGGTACTGATAGTCTGGAAGCGGTAGCGCTTCCTTCACTAGAACAGCAAAGGCGTCTGCACCGGCGCTCTTAAGAAATTCGTCCGGGTCCTTGCCCACAGGAACTTGAAGTACTCGTACCCCTAGACCCGCGGAGCGCACCAGGGCTAAACCTCGCTGAGTAGCTGCCTGCCCGGCGGCATCAGCATCGTAACCAATGTAGACCTTATCGGTGAAGCGCTTTATTAGGTCGATCTGTTCGCGGGTAAGGGCCGTTCCCAGGGAGGCAACGGCCCAGGTGAAGCCAAATTGGTGGCAAGTCAAGGCATCCAGGTACCCCTCGACAATAAGGGCACGGTTTTCTTTCTCGATGCTGGCCCGGGCCCGCTCCAAGGCGTAAAGGACACGGCTTTTTTGGTAGATAAGAGTCTCAGGTGAGTTGAGGTACTTAGGCTCTCCCGGCCCGAGAATACGACCTCCGAAAGCAACCACCCGGCCACGCAGATCCCGAATAGGGAACATCAGCCGGTTGCGAAAGCGGTCGTAGGCCCCTCCTCCCCGTTGGCGCGGTATTGCCAAGCCTGCCTTCACAGCTACATCCGTACTGACACCAGCACGCCGCAGATAATCCAACAGTCCTTGCCAATCAGGCAGTGCAAAGCCCAGGCCAAAATCCTGGGCTACAGCAGGGTCTATTCCTCGCCGGGACAGGTAGGAACGGGCAACCTCTCCAGACTTGCCCAAGAGCTGCGTCTGGAAATATTCCTGAGCCAGGGCATTAGCCCTGTAAAGCTTCTCCCGTTCCCCCATTCGCCGGGTTTCCTCCGCTGTACGCATGGGCAGGGGAAGGTGAGCACGTTGTGCCAACAACCTAACAGCTTCGGGAAAATCCACCTTCTCGCGCTGCTTGATAAACTCAAAAACGTCTCCGCCTACATTACAACCAAAGCAATAAAACATCTGTTTCTCTCGGTTAACACTAAAGGACGGAGTATCCTCATTATGAAAGGGACACAAGCCCACATAGTTGTTGCCTACTTTTTTCAGGCGCACGTATTCGCTGACCACAGACACAATGTCGCTGGCAGAACGCAGCTCTTGAATAAACTCCGCTGGGAAAGCTCTTCCTGCCACTGGACTCCCCCCCAAACCTGCCTTCTTACTCTTCGGCAGGAGCAGGCAATTTCCTGCTTGCCTGTCCAGATTTGAGGAGCAGGACCCGGAGAGCAGCACTAAAGGCTAGGTCGTCGGAGCGAGTTCTTGGGCGCGGGCCACGTTCACGTCCTCCAGCGCGCCGTATTTTGCTGCTTAGATAGCGCCGCTGGAGAAACCCGTCTATATTTTCGTGTGTAAACACCGTCCCATACGGCGAGAGGGCTTTCGCTCCTTTGCTCAGGACTAGAGCCGCCAAACCGTAGTCACCAGTAATCACCAGATCCCCGGCCCGAACACGAGCGAAAATAGCCAGATCGGCGGCCTCCGGGACATTGTCCACAACGATAACCTCTCCCTCCTGTGGTAGGTGGGCTACACTGGCCACCGTCAGTACGCTAACCCCATGTTCAGCCGCAATCTGGCGTGTCAGCGAGGTTACTGGGCATGCGTCTGCATCGATAAGGATTCTCATTGTGTAATTATGCCCGCCTTAGTGGGAAAATATTCTAATCGGCATTCAGGTTCACCCGCGTACAACTGACGCAGCGGCGGCAATAACTAAGGTCCGGAAGGATTATGTCGTACAGGCCACAGCGCAGCAGTAC
>JAAYHG010000158.1 GCA_012735455.1 Bacillota bacterium | reverse complement strand
GCCCACTCAGCCAGGGGTAAGTTCGGAAGCAAGGGTTCAAGGAGCCAGTAGGTGTAGTAGGTGTGCTGCTTGATGATGTTAAACTCGGCAGGGGTAAGTTTGCCTGGCTTCTCGAGAATCTCTTCTGGAACGGTGACCTTACCCAGGTCGTGCAGGAGGCCGGCCACTTCAAGGAGATCGCACTCTGCAGGGGAAAGGCCGAGCTTCTCACCTAAGAATCTGGCTGTAGATGCAACTCCTTGGGAATGGCGGTGAGTGTAGGGGCTCTTGGCGTCGACGACGCGGGCAAAGAGGCGGGAGAGTTGGAGAAGGCTGTTGGCATGCCGGATACGAGGCATGGTGGGGATAAGCTCCAACAGGCGTGCGCCGAGCCAAGGAGAGGTCAGATCGAGCCAAAAGGACTCCGTGGCCGCAACTTGCTGTAATAAGTAAACCAGGTCCGGGTCAAAGGTGGTGCCCGCTGAGGATTGGATGCGGGCAATAATGCCTGCTGCCTGGTCGAGAACGTGGCGATCGGGTTCAAGAAGAACATCCACCCGGTCGGAAAGGTGGATTATCCGGCTGGCCAGAGGTATGCTCTCGCCCTGGAGGCCAGAGGGGTTGTCCCCAGCCCAGTAATCATGGTGGCTGAGAACGATGGGCGCGACAGGGCCAAGAACATCAATGTCTTGAGTGAACTCATAGCCGCGACGGCCGTGGTCCCAGGGATTTTCCACATCAAATTGGACTAGAGAGAGTTTCTCTTGCCAGGTGACGGCACCGGCATCGTGGATGATGGCTGCCGTAAAAATGTTGCGGAGGTCCACATCTGTAAGACCCGCTGCTCGCCCTAGACTGAGGGCAATGAAGGCTACGCGCTGATGGTGTTCCAATAAACCACCGTAAGCAAAGTCGAGGCTGCGGGACAAACTAAGGAGCAGTCTAACCAGATCCAACTCGAGCATGGTATCCCCCTTTAGCCATTTCATCACTTGGGCCCACAAACAGGACTGACTATTCCCAAACCACACACGGCTAACTCCTGTGGTTAGATCCCAACTCTCTTCGGTATTGGGGAGCAAATCCCTGCCGTGCAGCCTAGAGAAGAAGATACCGCCTCAGTAAGAAGAAGCTACTGGAGGGGGTATTTGAACGCCAGCTTCTTGAGCTAAGTAGGGCTAGTTTCTAGTAATTATCGGCGGCAGGCTCGTAGAAAGCACGGGGATGAGCGCAGGCGGGACAGACTTCTGGTGGCTCGGTACCCTCGTGGACATAGCCGCAGTTGCGGCAACGCCATCTTATGGGAGCGCTGCGCTTGAATACGGTACCATCCTGGAGGCGCTCCAGGAGTTTGCGGTAGCGGGCCTCATGTTCTTCCTCGACCTCGGCCACCTCTTCCATGGCCCTGGCTATTTCTTCAAAGCCTTCTTCGCGAGCTGTTTGCGCGAACTCTTTGTACATCTGGGTCCATTCATAGTTCTCGCCTTTGATAGCATCTTCCAAGTTCGCGGCAGTGTCGCCGATGAGGCCCAGATACTTGGCCCAGACCTTGGCATGCTCCTTTTCGTTCTCGGCTGTCTCAAGAAAAATAGCTGCGATCTGCTCGTAACCTTCTTTCTTAGCTACAGAAGCAAAGTAAGTGTACTTGCTGCGTGCTTGCGATTCTCCGGAAAAGGCGGCGAGAAGGTTCTGCTCCGTCTTTGTTCCTTTCAGATCCAAGATACAGTCCTCCTTTGCAACAAATATCCAACACTATAGGGTTTCAACGAAGAGGCGAGTTTTTCCTGCTGGCCTCGAACTGGATATGGTTCGATTTACGGGCTTATTTTGTCATATGTTGCAGGTAAACAGCAATTTGTGGCGAATAACGTAGGCAGTCTTTTGTTACCGTACGAAGACTTTTCTGGAGGACCAGACATGCGTGTACCATTGGCCGCAGTAAGCCCTGGGACGACTTTATCTCGACCTATTTACGGTGTAATGGGACAAATACTGCTGCGTGAAGGAGTAAAGCTCACTGCTCGCTCTATCAGACGACTGCAGGAACTCGGAGTGTCCGCGGTTCACATTGACCTGGGCATACCTGAGCCAGAAGACCCCATTTCAGAGCACACCCGCTGTTATGCCCACCAAATGTTGGCCCAATTAGCATCCAATCTGCCAAACAAGGTACAAGTACGGGAAGTGGTGCAAAGCATTCTGGATGAAATCCTTGAATCGGAAGCGATAATCCAAGGCATGAACAGCATCAGTACATATGATGGTTACACCTACACCCACTCGGTGGATGTGTGCATACTCGGGCTGGGGATCGGAGTGAAGCTGGGACTGACCCATAATCAACTGGTGGACCTGGGAACGGGCTGCCTACTCCACGATATTGGCAAGCTGAGTCTTCCTTCCATTATACTGAACAAGCCAGGACGCCTAACGGCTGATGAGTACGAGTTGGTTAAGACCCATCCTCAGCAGGGATACAACCTTATAGTGGCCAACCCGGACGTTTCTTCCCAAGCAGCACAAACAGTGCTTCAGCACCATGAGCGCTGGAATGGCAGCGGCTATCCCCTTGGGAAGTCACAACAAGAAATACATCCGTTTGCAGCTATCTGTGGTGTGGCTGATACTTACAGCGCCATGATAAGCAACCGCGTTTACCGCAAGGCGGTCCCATCCCACGAAAGCTACGAAATGCTGTTGGCATCAGGTGGAACCTGGTTTGATTTTAAGATAATCCAAGCCTTCGCCAAGTGCGTAGTGCCCTATCCTCCCGGGGCTTTGGTGGAACTCACCAATGGCCAAGCAGCGCTGGTGGTACGCTCCAGCCCATCGCACCCTTATGTTCCTGTGGTACGAATAGTCGGCACGGATGTGACCCTCATGGAAGAAATCGACTTACAGGAGGCCAGGATTGGCATTAGAGGCCTTTTGAGTGCAGCGGCCACCCGCAGGCTTCTAGGTAGTACCGAATATGCGTCTGCACTTGGGATATGAAAAGCCCGGGCAAATACCCGGGCATTATCATTACTACTATGTCTACTTAATCTCCACTTCGGCACCGACTTCGGTGAGTTTGGCTTTAATGGCCTCGGCGTCCTCCTTGCTGACCTTCTCCTTGACTGGCTTGGGAGCACCGTCAACAAGGTCCTTCGCCTCTTTAAGGCCAAGACCGGTGATCTCGCGGACAACCTTGATAACCTGGATCTTCTTGTCGCCAACACCTTTCAGGATAACATCGAACTCAGTCTGTTCTTCCTCGGCTGGCGCTGCAGCGGCGGCACCAGCAACAGGAGCAGCGGCCACAGCCACAGGAGCGGCAGCAGAAACACCAAATTCTTCCTCAAGGGCCTTAACCAGCTCGGAGAGCTCGAGAACGGTCATGCCTTTGATAACTTCAATGAGTTCCTCTTTCGTCACTTTAGTTTCCCTCCTTGGATTTTTGGCACTCTAGGCCACTTCTTCTTTTTGCTTGCGGATTGCGTCCAGAACGTAAACCAGATTACGCTGCGGACCGCTGAGGACGGTAACCAAGCCCCGGATGGGTCCCTGGAGCACACCCAGGAGTTGTGCCACCAGCACCTCGCGCGGTGGCAGATCGGCCAAGGCCTTAACGCCCTCGGGACCGATAACCTTGTTGTCCAGCACACCGCCCTTGATCTCAAGGGCCTTGTGGGTCTTGGCAAACTCGCTCAGGATCTTGGCCGGAGCCACAGGGTCTTCGTAGGCAAAAGCCAAAGCAGTAGGACCAGGTAGGTAGGAATCTAAGTCGCTGCCAACAAAGTCTTGAACCGCTATACGGGTCAAAGTGTTCTTAGCCTCCTTAAACTCCAGTCCTGCCTCACGCATTTTACGCCTGAGCTCGGTGATCTCCGCCACTGTAAGACCGCGGTAGTCGGTGAGAATAACGGCTTTGGCCCGGCTGAATTTGTCTTTCAACTCGGCCACTATAGCCTCTTTTTCTGGTCTTGCCATACATTCACCTCCCTCCGCTGGGTATCAAAAAAGGAGCCTTTCCTAGACGTAGACAGGAAGGCCCCTTTGTTTTCTCAATCAGGGGTTCTCTTGCCTCGGCAGGCGGCCACAGCCTTTAAGCATTGCACCTGCTGTCTACAGCTAGGAATATTATTTTTTTCGCAGCGTCTAATCCTGAGTCGGTACCAGAGGACGCAGCGGGTTAATACGAATGCCAGGCCCCATGCTGGTGGAAATGCTCACGCTCCTGACATACTGCCCTTTGGCGGCTGCTGGTTTAGCACGTATCACTGCATCCACAAGGGCATTGTAGTTCTCAACCAGCTGTTCCTTGGTAAAGGAGAAGCGGCCAATGGGTACGTGGACGATACTGGTCTTATCCACGCGATACTCAACCTTACCGCGCTGGATGTCTTTAACGGCCTGACCTACATCCATGGTGACGGTGCCAGCCTTGGGGTTCGGCATGAGGCCCTTGGGACCTAGAATGCGACCGAGTTTACCCACT
>JAAYHG010000157.1 GCA_012735455.1 Bacillota bacterium | reverse complement strand
TGCCCAAGCTGAAGGACCACCTGACCCGGGCGGGTATATGTAACACCGGGCGTACACCGGGAAGCATCGCCAGAGTCATCTTAGAGCGCCTCGACCTACTTCACCACTTCTCTTACCTGGCGTTTTCTAACGAGCTGGGCGTAGCGAAGCCACATCCGGCCATTTTCCAGAAAACCATTGCTGAGTTGGGCGTCAGGCCCAACGAAGCAGCGCATATTGGTGATGATCCACGCACTGACGTTAAGGGTTCCAAGGCGGTAGGAATGTACTCTATTTGGTTCAACCCAAGAGGCAGTGCCTCTGCTGAGGTTGCCTGTGACTTGATGCTGACACGTTATGAAGATTTGGTGCCTTGGGTCTTGGGCCAATCCCGGAGAACAGAGTAGTAGCTCCAAACAGTGTTGCTGCTTCTTAGTGGTCGGTGGTTAGGTTTCATTGTTGTTAACGACAGGTTGATAGGCGTGTGATACGGTATTCTGGCACAAAAAAGCCGCCCGAAACACCGGGCGGCTTTTTTGCTAACCAGCAGCTGTAGCTCTTGCAGTCTCAAAACTCTACAAAGAGCAGGGATTACCTTATGCCGCTGTCTGAGGACGTTGGCTCGTGGCCCTTTGCCAGATATAAACAGTGACCAAAGTGCCAAGGCCGATTAGGTCTGTTAATGTTCCGGGGATAATCAAAGTCAGGGCGCCGGCGAAGAGAAGCGCGCGCTGCACCAGATTGAGCTGGCCCAAGAAGAAGTTTTGCACGGCGGCGGCCAAAGCCACTGTCCCGATGATGCTGGTCATAATGGCCTGAATGATCTCAAGGGGAGAACCGCCGACAAGCAACAGAACGGGCGAATAGACAAAGATATAAGGAATGAGGAACCCGGCCAATGCGAGCTTGAAAGCGGTCCAACCGACCTGTGAAGGGTTGGCACCGGCAATACCTGCACCCGTGTAAGCGGCCAATGCCACCGGCGGTGTCAGGTTCGAAAGAGCGGCAAAGTAGAAGACAAACATATGGGCCGGCAATGGATCAACACCCAGCTTGACTAAGGCTGGTGCTCCGATGGTAGCAGCCACAATGTAGCATGCGGTGGTCGGCAGCCCCATGCCCAGAATAATACTTACGACCATGGTCAGGAAAAAGGTTAAGAAAACGCTGCCTCCAGCCAGGGAGATAATGTTATCACCAATAACCAGGCCCAGGCCGGTCAAACTGGTTATACCAACAATGTTGCCAACCACAGCGCAGGCGATTCCGACGCCTATCGAGCTGCGGGCGCCGCTTTCTAGGGCTTTCATGAGACCACTTAAGGTGAGCCTGGTTTCTTTTCTCAACCAGCTGGTGGCTATAGTGGAAAGGAGACCGTAGAAGGCTGCATAGAGAGGGGTTTTTCCAGACATGAGTAGATAAACGATGAGAATGAGGGGTATGATCAGGTGACCACGAGTACGGAAGACCTGCTTCATGTCTGGCAGTTGGTCTTTGGATAAGCCAACCAAGCCAGTCTTTATGGCTTCTAGGTGTACCATTACGAAGACTGCTATATAGTAGAGTACGGCTGGTATGAGCGCCGAGACCATGATCTTACTGTACTGGATACCGAGAAACTCTGCCATCACAAAGGCGGCGGCACCCATGATAGGTGGCATTATCTGACCGCCAGTGGAAGCCACGGCTTCGACTGCTCCGGCGAAAGTGGGGCGATAACCGACACTCTTCATCAAAGGAATGGTGAAAGCACCGGTAGTGGCTACATTAGCTACGGCACTGCCGTTTATGGTACCTAAGAGTGCGCTAGCGACAATGGCCACCTTACCCGGACCGCCCGGTGAGCGACCAGCTACAGCCATGGAAAACTTGTTGATGAACTCAGCCATACCTGTTTCTCCCAGGAAGGCACCGAACAGGATGAATAGGAAGATATAGGTGGCAGATACACCCAGGGCAATACCGAAAATACCTTCAGAAGAGAGGTAGAGGTGATAAACAATCCGTTTGAAGGTAAACCCGGTGTGTCCGAGGATACCCGGGATGTGGTATCCATAGAGCCCATAGAGCCAAAAAACGATTGCCAGGAGCGGTAGTTCTTTACCTACGGTGCGGCGAGCCGCTTCCAGGACTGAGACGATGGCTAAAACCCCAAAAAAGTGATCGGAGAAGACTGCGGTACCACGGATACTGAACGCATCAAAAAACAGTACCAGGTAGACACTGGATGAAACACCGATAACAAGCCAGACAAAATCCCAAAACGTTGGGCGGTCCTTAGGGGACTTACTGGTGGCAGGATAAAGAAGAAAGGCCAGGGCCAACAGAAAGGCCAGGTGGATGCTGCGCTGTTTCATGGCCACCAGGGTTCCGAAACCAGCCGTATAGAGGTGGAAAAGAGACATGGAAGCGGCAATAACGGTTATCACCTTGGCCCAAGAACCAGTGTATTTGCGGAAACGAGATTCAGTATCAACCATCTCCATCATGGCTTCCGCTATTTCTGTGGCCGGAGCAACGTCAGCGGGAGCCACATCCATCGGTGCAGG
>JAAYHG010000156.1 GCA_012735455.1 Bacillota bacterium | reverse complement strand
GAGAAAGCGGGGGCAAGGCCGGCCAAGAAGCGCAGCAGCGTGGACTTGCCGCTGCCGGAACCGCCTAAAATAAGAATAAACTCTCCTCGGTTAATGGTAAGGTCAATATCCTTAAGGGCCGGTACTGCGGAACCTGGGTACCGGTAGGTTAAATGCTTGCACGCAGCCAGCGGCAATAGCGCCACCCCCAAAAAAGAGCTGCAGGCAGAAGTAACAGGCCCGTAATGACCACCAGTTCCGTAATACCCGGCTTGGCACCTGGAAGGCTAAGAGTAGGGTAGTAAGTAAGCTGCCCCACACCAGCCCGGTAGGCGCTGAAGCCGTAAACCAGGGCCAGAGCGGACCCGGCCATGACCAGTGTGTCCCTTAGATGCCACCCCTGACGCCGCCAGCGAGTGGCGCGGCCACTGCCATAGCCGCGCGCTGCCAGCACCTCGGCCATATCCAGAGAGGACTCCAGAGCGGTTTCGCTCAGAGCAGCCAGGAGGGGGCCCGCTGCCCTGACACCCCGGCGCAGGTTGGTAGCTGTAACCGGGGCACCGCGGCTTGCCTGCACCTCAAGCAGGGTGCGAGCACTGCGGCTGAGGCGGGGAACCAACCCCAAGGTCAGGGCAGCAGTGAGGCTGGCCCGTCCAGCCAGGGGTGAAGAATAAAGGAGCCGCTCCAGGTCCACCAGATCGGCCAGAAGGGTAAAGCTGCCAATAACCCCTCCGAGGCGCAGGGCCATGGTTCCACCGTACAACAAGCCCTCCAGGGTAACATGGCGCACACCAAGACCTGGCAAGGTTAGAACAAGAAGAGGCGTTGCCCCGCGCCCTCCGAAAATGGCATTAAAGAGGACTATGAAGAAGCAAAGGAGGAGACTCCAAGCAAGGCGGCGCCGCCACAGTCTCCCCTGCTGGCGACTGGCCAAGGTTACCCCAGGTAAAGCGGCCAGGGCCAACAGATAGAGCGGATGGGTGTAGAGAAGGAGCAGCACCAGCAGGGCTCCGGCGTACGTAAGGGAAACCGATGGGTGCAGAGCCGGGAAGGCTAAAGCCGCGAACCTCCGTCTCATGACTTGTCCTCCGCCGGCAGAGCCACAGTCTCACCCTGAGGCCCGACCACAACGCCGATGCACCGGGAGAGTTGCTCTGGCTGCTGTACCAGGAGGTTCGCTGCTTTCTCCAGACCCTGGTCATCTGTCCCGAGAACGAGCCAAAGGGGGTTGGGGTCGCCAGGACCACTGCCGGTGGCCACTATGGCCCCGGCTCCCTGCTCGAAACTGATGGCTTCTTGCCCACTGGCATCCAGGGCCGCCAGGCCCTTGTCGCTCAAACTGATGTAAAGTCCCGTCTTGCGCCAGTTCTTGAGAAGCCCGTTTAGGTCTTTGTCATTTCCGAGCTCCGGCCAGGTCGCTACCAGGAGGGTGGGCGCTAAGCGCTGAAGGAGACTACCTTCCTGGTAGTCCGCCAGCTGTGGTTTGGGCGCTCCACTCTCCTCCAGAGCATCGGCCACAAGCTCAGCAGCCCTTTGTCCCCTTGTTGTGTAAAGGACCTGGGCCGCAGCGGGTTCGCCCGTGTAGCCGCGGCGAAAGGGTTCCGGGTAGGCGCCTACCACTGCCGGTAAAAAGGCGGTACGGTTCCAGGGGTGAAAATCCCACCAGATATTGTCCCCGGGCCGGGCCGGAAACTCCCCCGAGCCGATGCTGGCCAGGATACCGTTGACCCAGTAAAACCAGTCTTCTCCAGGTCGGCCGCCGCCCATGCCGTTGATGCGGGCCACAAACCCTCCACCGTAGGTCGTCTCCACCTCAACCTCGTCAGCTAATATGTCCAGCACCTGCTGCCCGGAAGAAGGCTCCACATCCACCGCCTTGATCACTCCGGCACCGAAGTCGCGGGTTATCCAAAGGGTGAGGACAGCAGCAGGTGCTTTCTCTCCCGCTCCAGTCGGCTGGGGGGTAGACCCGCTGCTCTTATTCCCTTGGGGAGCGGCAGCGGGTGTCTCCACCGTTTGCACGGCTTCCTGCTGTCCGCTTGGCATCTTCTCTACGGGTTCTTTGGGTTTTTCACCCTGCTTATGTCCGCTCGGCGGCAGCACACTTACCCCCTGCGCAGCCTGGGAAGGTTCTGGTGCCGGGCGTGACTCAGGTGCCCGCCAGCAGCCCACAGTTGAAAGGAGGAGACAGGCTAGCAACAGTAAGAGGAAGAAACGCAGCGGCCTTTCCATGGGGATCAACTCCTTAGACAGGGTTACGGCGTTGCTTTTTCTTAACAGGGATGTGCTACTACAAGGCCTGAGCACTGAGCCGCACCAACAAGACGGCCGCCTGGGCCCGTGAGACAGGCAGGCGCGGAGCAAAGCGACCTTCCCCTACACCCTGCATCACCCCAGCGGCAGCCGCTTTGGAAACAGCCGCCCGAGCCCACGGGGAAATCTCTTGGCTGTCCGTGAAAACCAGTGCGTCTGTTCCGGCCTCCGCCAGGACCCGTGCCAAAATCACCGCGGCCTGCTCGCGGGTGAGAACTTCATCGGGGTAAAAACGCTCGCCGTCCCCGGCTATGAACCCAGCCTCAACACAGGCGGCAACATCCCGGGCGTACCAGGCCGTGGCAGGAACATCGCTGAATTGGGGAATCTCAGCCGATTCGAGTCCGAGACCGTGGGCCAGGAAGCGAGCAAACTCGGCCCGGGTCACAGATCGGGCGGGTTCAAAGAGACCCACCAGGTTCCCCTGCACCACGCCGCGCAGGGCAAGGAGCGAAATAGAGTCCTTGGCCCAGTCCCAGCCCTCTTCCACATCAGGGAAGCTGGGGGGAAGCTCCAGGCGCTTGAGTACAGCATAGTGGCCAAAGTGTGTAATTTGGGCCAGGATTTGCCCGTTGGCCCGGTCGAGGACAGCAGGAACCGGTCG
>JAAYHG010000014.1 GCA_012735455.1 Bacillota bacterium | reverse complement strand
GAGCAGCCTGGGATGAGATGCGGCAGGTTTATGACTTTCGCCCCGCTTTTGCTGCGGTGAAACCTCACCTGAGTGCTGCTGATATTACTGTGGCGAACCTGGAGACGATCCTCGACGACTCTCGTCCTTACCGTGGTTATCCGCGTTTCAACTCTCCTGCCGCTTTGGCCAAAGCCTTGCAGGATGCCGGTGTTAACATTGTCATCACGGCCAACAACCACGCCCTGGACCAGGGGGAACGCGGAGTGCTCTCCACTCTGGCCAATCTTAAGGATGCCGGACTCTTGGCTATCGGTACATATGCGCAGGAAGAGGACCGTGCTCCGCTGATACTTACGGTAAAAGGCTTTAAACTAGCTTTTCTGGCTTATACTACTACCACCAACGGCCTACCTTTGCCCAAAGGGAAGGACTATTTGGTTAACCTGTGGCAGGCGGAACAGGCGGCTGCGGACATTGCCGCTGCCCGGGCGGAGGGGGCAGAGTTTGTGGTGGTGAGCCTTCACTTTGGGCAGGAGTACCAAAGGCAGCCTTCAAAGGAGCAAGAAGAGGTGGTGCAGCAGTTGGTAACAGCTGGGGCCGATTTGATCTTAGGCAGCCACCCCCACGTGGTGCAACCAATCGTAGAAATTGAAAAGCCCAGTGGCGACGGGCGCGTTTTGGTGGCCTATTCTTTAGGAAACTTTATTTCCAATCAGAAGGACCCTTACACCGATCAGGGGTTAATCCTCTACGCCACGTTGCGGCGCCATCCGCTGACGGGCAGGGTTGGGCTTGCATCGTATTGGGAGTTACCGACGCGGGTCCTGAGAGGGAAGGAAATAAAGGTGGTTCCAGCTGATATAACCGAATCTTAACTTGACAAGACTCGGGCGAATTGCTAGGCTAATTCTTGTGAATGCGAGGCGGCCACCAGGCCGCCTTACGAGATTTAGGCGGAAAGTAGCTGTTATATCAGATTACGTGCGAGACTAATCAAGGGAGCAAGATATATGAAGCTAAGAAACATTGCTATAATCGCTCATGTGGACCACGGTAAGACTACACTTGTGGACTGTATTTTACGCCAGACCGGAGTGTTCCGGACAAACCAGGACGTACAAGAGAGGGTACTGGACTCCAACGATCTGGAACGGGAGCGGGGTATCACCATCCTGGCGAAGAATACAGCGGTGTTTTACCAGGGCACCAAGATCAATATTGTAGACACCCCTGGCCATGCCGATTTCGGTGGCGAGGTGGAGCGGGTGCTCAGCATGGTGGATGGAGCGCTCCTGGTGGTGGATGCCTTCGATGGTCCCATGCCCCAGACTCGTTTCGTTTTGGAAAAAGCACTGACTCAGGGGATCAAGCCGGTGCTTGTAGTGAACAAGATTGACCGCCCCGGGGCCCGGCCGTTGGAAGCCGTGGATGAGGTCATCGAGCTTTTCATTAACCTAGGAGCGAACGATGAGCAGATCGACTTTCCGGTGGTTTATGCCTCTGCTCGTTCCGGGGTCGCCCACACCGACCTGGCCGAGGCCGAGCGGCTCTTAGCCGCTGGAGAGAAAAACGTCCTACCCCTTTTAGATACGGTGCTTGACTGGGTTCCAGCCCCCGACGGCGATGCCGTGCGGCCGCTACAGCTCCTGGTCACCACCCTGGATTGGAGTGACTACGTGGGCCGCATTGCCATTGGTCGCCTGGCCAATGGTACATTGAAGGCGGGCCAGCAAGTGGCTGTGGCCTACGGCGCAGGTGAGGTTCGCCAGGCTAAGGTGGCCGAGGTCTTCACTTTTCAGAGCCTCAAGCGGGTTCCTATTGAGAAAGCTGAGGCGGGCGACATTGTGGCTGTTACAGGGCTGGGCGAGGTACAGATTGGGGAGACCATTATGGATCCGGTAAACCCTGTAGCCCTACCGCCCATTGCTGTTGATCCGCCCACTCTTACCATGACCTTCCGGGTCAACGACAGCCCTTTTGCCGGACAGGAAGGTACGTATGTAACCTCGCGCCAACTGCGGGAACGCCTCTTTAAGGAGGCGCGCACCAATGTGGCTTTGAGGGTGAAGGAGACGGACAGTCCGGATGCCTTCGAGGTGGCCGGACGAGGCGAACTTCATCTCAGCATCCTTATCGAGACCATGCGCCGTGAGGGCTATGAACTGGCGGTGTCGAAACCACAGGTTATAATGAAGGAGATAGATGGTGAGCTGCAAGCACCCATGGAGCGCGTTGTGGTGGATGTACCTCAGGAGTATGTGGGCGCGGTAATAGAGACCCTGGGTACACGCAAGGGCGAACTGGAGAGTATGCTGCCGCGGGGCGAGGACAGGGTGCGGCTTGAGTTTACCGTACCTATGCGCGGCCTTATCGGTTATGCCATGGACTTTGCTACCCAGACCAAGGGCACCGGTATTTTCACCCAGAACTTTGCCGGCTATGGACCCTACCGCGGTCCCATTCCCACGCGTTCGGGCGGGAGTCTGGTGGCTTGGGAGGAGGGCGAGGCCACAGCCTATGCCATCAGCAACATTCAAGAGCGCGGCACTCTGTTTGTTACACCTGGTACCAGGGTTTACGAAGGTATGGTCGTGGGTGAGAACTCACGGCCAGAAGATATTGATGTCAACATCGCCAAGAAGAAGCACGTCACCAACATGCGCTCTGCCACTGCTGACGTGGCGGTGAAGCTGGATGAGCCGCGGGGCCTGACCCTGGAGCAGGCACTGGCTTATATAGCTGAGGATGAGCTGGTAGAGATCACGCCCCAGAGCATAAGATTGCGCAAGCTGATTCGCAACAAGCAGCAACGCCGGGATGCCGCCAAGCGCCAGGTCACGGTCTAAAGTAAAGACGGGCTGCCTGCCCAAGTTGTACTTGGGGGCAGCCCGTCTTGCCAGTTTGCGCTAAAATGCGGGTATCACGGCGCCCTGGTAGGTGTTTTCGATGAACTCCTTGACTGCGGATGTGTTCAGGGCCTCGGCCAGCTTCTTCAGATTCTCGTTGTCTTTATCAGTGGCGCGCACTACCAGGACGTTAACGTAGGGCGAGTTCTTATCTTCGATGTAGAGTGCGTCTTTTGTAGGTATCAGGTCAGCTTTCAGGGCATAGTTGGTGTTGATGGCCGCCAGGTCAACTTCGCCCAGGGTCCGGG
>JAAYHG010000155.1 GCA_012735455.1 Bacillota bacterium | reverse complement strand
GCAGGGAACCATATCAGGCAGTTCGGTAGCGAATGTGGTGGGTACAGGTTCCTTCACTATTCCGTTGATGAAAAGCATTGGTTATAATCCTAACTTCGCCGGTGCAGTTGAAGCGGCTGCCTCAACTGGTGGGCAGCTAATGCCCCCTATCATGGGTGCAGCAGCCTTCTTGATGGCAGAGTTCATAGGTGTTCCTTACACTCAGGTGGTGGTGGCTGCTATCATTCCAGCCGTGCTCTACTTTACCGGAGTTGGCATCGGTGTCCACTTGGAGGCCAGGCGGACAGGTCTCAAAGGCCTTCCTCCCGACCAAGTCCCTGAGCTCTGGCAAGTTCTTCGTGAACGGGGCCAGTTGTTGTTGCCTCTTCTCGGTCTTATTGCCATTATGGCTTCTGGAGCAACACCAACCAAGGCGGCCGTTACAGCCATCGGTCTAGCTATTATTGTTAGTCAGTTTTCTCGCCAGACACGCATTGGCATCACTGGTATAATCGATGCCCTGGAACAGGGTGCCCGCGCAGCTTTAGGTGTGGCCGTAGCAACAGCTGCCGCTGGCATGATTGTGGGCACCGTGACCTTAACGGGCCTCGGGCTGAAGATGGCCAACGGCCTAGTGGCGTTGGCAGGTGGGCACTTGCTCCTCACTCTGTTCTTCACCATGATTGCTTCCATTATCCTAGGAATGGGCTCCCCAACCACAGCCAACTATATCATTACCTCTACCATTGCCGCACCGGCCTTGGTGCATTTGGGTGTCCCGCTTCTCTCAGCGCACATGTTTTGTTTCTATTTTGGTATTGTCGCTGACATCACACCGCCGGTGGCTTTGGCTGCATATGCTGGAGCCGGAATCGCTAAAGGTGAGCCTATGCGCACTGGCATAAATGCCACCAAGCTCGCTATAGGGGCGTTCTTGATACCGTATATGTTTGTCATGGCCCCGCAACTTTTGCTAATTGACGTTACCCTTTTCGGGGCTCTCCGCGTCATCCTCGGCGCCCTGATCGGTATGCTGGCAGTAGAGGCGGCGGTCCAGAACTGGCTACTCACTAACCTTAACCCTGTTGAGCGCATTGTTTTGCTTGTAGGAGGCCTTATGTTAATCGACCCGGGTACTGTTACTGATGTGATTGGTTTCGGCTTATTTATAGTTGCCTACCTTCACCAGCGTACGGTGGCTAGAAAGCAGGGTATCAGCTACGTACTATAAGATGCCTTTCCTTTCACTTACTGCTCTAGAGTCCGGTCAAGAATTTGGCCGGACTCTTTTTTTGGGGAACCGGCTTTGAGTCGCGGCCGCCCTGTGCTAGAATTAAGAGGAGCACTTGGTTGTTAAGGTTCCAATAAGGAGACAAGGATTGGAGTGCAGAAGCTGGTGACGTTCTGTGTTTAGCGGTTCCAGCCTCCGTCTTGCCTGTGCCGATGCGGCAGGCAGGATCTACGAGCATTCGTGGCTCAGGCCTGCCGGGCGGGCTGGAAATGAGCTGATATCCCTTACAGCCTCGCACCTGATTCCCCTGCCAAGAGGGGCCACATTAACCTCTCTACCGGGACGCTGGGCGCTCGGAGGGACTGCGGGCGGCCGCTTCCAGCGGGCGCGCAGCCTGCCAGGGGGCAGAGGGCCGCTTTTTGCTGTGGGTGCGCTACTTCCCATGGGCTTTGCGCGCACGTTTCTTCCAGCTGCCTTTGCTAGCAAACAGGCACAGCCGCTGCCCCTGTTTGGCTACACTGCAGTGGCTTTCTGCGGCGGGCAGCTCTATGCGGCGGCGCTGCAGGTGGAGCCGGATAACACTACTTGGGATCCGCGTCACTTCAATACCCCGGATCTGCCGGAACGGGTGAATCAGTTGTGTTCCTGCTATCCCCAGAATCGCATCCTGAAACAATTGGCGCATTGCGCCCTGAACTACGGCTGCTTCACGGCCCAAAACATCTTCTACCGGCGTTGGGAGGGTGGGGTGCCGGTATCCCCGGCCTGCAATGCTCGCTGTGTGGGGTGCATCTCCAAGCAGGTGAGCGAGTGCTGTCCTTCATCCCAGAAGCGTATCGCTTTTGTGCCTACAGAAATTGAGATTGTAGAGGTGGCGGTGCCACACCTGGCCGAGGCAGAGAAAGCTATTATCAGCTTTGGCCAGGGCTGCGAAGGTGAGCCCACCTTGGTGGGGACACAGCTGGAGCGGGCGATAAGGGCCGTGCGGGAAAGAACCGAACGTGGCGTAATCAACATAAACACCAACGGCAGCAGGCCGCGGGTGGTAAAGAACCTGGCCAGGGCCGGGTTGAGGAGCATACGGGTTAGCCTCTTGAGCCCGCAGCCGGATGTTTTTGCTGCTTACGTTCGGCCGCGCGGCTATAGCCTTGCCGATGTTAGAGAGACGCTTAAGGTGGCCCGAGGGGAAGGTCTCGCACTTTCGCTAAACTATCTTATCTTCCCCGGTGTTAGTGACCGGGAAGAGGAGGTGGAGGCCCTGGTTGACCTGCTGCGAGAGTGCCCGGTGGACCAAATCCAACTACGCAACCTTAATATTGATCCCGGTATTTACCAGCGTGCCGTGCCACCACGGCGAGGCAGGCTGCTGGGCATAGAGGAGCTCCTGGCTACTCTAAGAAGAGAGTTTCCCACTCTTCTCCTGGGAAGCTTTACCCACACACCGGGTCCAACTGCTCCATAGTCTTTACCCATGCTTTCTCGCTCCCTTAGGTTGTCAGGAGCAGGGTTGCCGTGTTATAATATCTGAGTTACGAGAAGCGAGAGGGGTGAAAAAAGTGAAGAAGGGGATTCATCCTGATTACCATAAGACAGTTGTTACCTGCGCCTGTGGCGCTACTTTTGAGACTGGGTCCATTAAGGAAAAGCTGCGCGTGGAGATTTGTTCGAACTGCCATCCGTTCTTTACGGGCCAGCAGAAGATTGTTGACACGGGCGGACGGGTTGAACGCTTTACCAAGAAGTTCGGCCTTAAGTAGCAGAGCGCTGGCTCTGCTTTTCTGTGCTGCGTCTCGGGTAGGCACAGAGGGGCAGGTCGGCGTTTTTATCTTTCACCAGGTAGTAAAGGATATGGCATTCGGGGAGTAGTGGAAGGCGGTGGAGGCATGAACCGGAACATTGGTGGGCAAGCGGTGATAGAGGGTGTAATGATGCGCGGTCGGCGCTTTGTCGCCACGGCTGTACGGCGTGAGGACGGAGAGATCGTGGTACAAGTCGTAGAGCCTTCCTCTTTAGCCCGCAAGCTGCCCTTTCTACGTTGGCCTTTTCTCCGCGGAGCGGTGGCCCTTATCGAATCTCTGGTAGTGGGCCTGCAGGCCCTTGCCTTCTCTGCCAGTCAGTTTGGCCCTGAGGATGAACAGCTTACCACCCGCGAGCTGGTGCTAACACTCGTAGTCGCCCTGGGTTTAGGGGTGGGTCTCTTTATTTTGCTCCCCACTGTGCTCATGCGCTGGTTTAGTGTTGCCCAAAGTCCGCTGGTCTTGAATCTGGGCGAGGGTGTCCTGCGCATGACAATCTTCATTCTGTATATTTTAAGCATAACCAGGCTCAAGGACATCCGACGCTTGTTTGAGTATCACGGTGCGGAGCACAAGGTAGTGCATGCTTACGAAAAGGGTTTGGAGCTCTCGGCGGCGGCCGTGCGGCCCTTTAGTACCCTTCACCCCCGCTGCGGCACCAGCTTTCTT
>JAAYHG010000013.1 GCA_012735455.1 Bacillota bacterium | reverse complement strand
GCCCCAGGGGGTGTCACGCAGTTCTTTATCCTCGCTTGCGAGCTAGGTGCTGATCCACTTAAAGTGAGCCTGCTGCAGATGGCACGGCTCTTGGCCATCCTGATCCTGCTACCCCTATTACTTCGGCTACCCCTATGGTAAGAGGGCTGCGTGAAGGATAGACAGTGGAGAGAACTAGAGAACTAAAGCAGGAGGTGAGCGTCTCATGGCCCGCGGTATGACTCTCAGTAACACCCAGCGGAGCAGTCTCTTTCGCCTGTATAAGATTGACCAGTTTATTCGCAGTGGTCTCTATCCAAATGTGCCCTCCCTGAGCAGCTCTCTTGAGGTAAGCACTCGCACCATTGAGCGCGACATTGAGTTCCTGCGTGATAGCTTGGGCGCACCCCTTAAGTACGACGCCAAACGGCGCGGCTACTTTTACACCAGTGACGAGTTTTCTCTGCCACGCCTGAAGCTCACTGAAGGGGAATTGGTAGCCCTCTACCTTGGGCAGAAACTCTTGACCCAGTACAAAGGAACACCCTACGAGGCAGGTATCATTCGAGCCTTAGCCAAGATCAAGACCTTCCTCCCCGAGAATGTAGAAGTAGACTTCGCCGAAATCGATAGCTTTCTTTCCTTTGACGTGGAGCCACCACGAGGCGAAGGGGAGTATTTGGTGGCGGCTTTTCAAGCAGTGGTCAGTGCCATCCAGGATCGAGAGAGTCTGGATGTAACCTACTACACAGCCAGTAGAGATGCTGTGTCGCAGCGCCGGATAGACCCTTATCATCTACGGTACCATCAAGGCGCATGGTATTTAATCGCCTATTGCCACACACGGTGTGAGGTGCGCATCTTTGCCCTGGATCGGGTGCGCTCTCTTAACCGGACAGGTAAACACTTTGAGCCCCAGCCCGATTTTTCCTTGGAGGACTACCTGTACCACAGCCTTGGCATAGAACGGGGTCGGTATCCCTGCCAGGTGGTAATACGCTTCGATGTTGAGCAGTCGCGTTGGGTCCAGGAACGGCTGTGGCATCCGAGTCAGGAACTGGAACAGCTGGAGGACGGCACGGTACTCCTTAAACTGACCCTAAGCGGACTAGGTGAAGCTAAGAGGTGGGTGCTTGGCTTTGGCCGTCACGCCGAGGTCTTGGAACCTGCAAAGTTGCGTGAAGAACTTAAGCATGAGACCGCCTACATGGCGGCTGTGTATGCCGATCAACCGAGGTGTGAGTAATACTAGCAAATTGGAAATGAACAAATGGCCGTTGACATGGCAACGATTAAATGGGTATGCTACAGTCAAGCAAGAATTGAGGTTGGTGGATACATGCCGAGACCAAGAAAATTCCGCCGTGTGGAGTTTCTGCCGGCCGTTACTGTCTTTAAGCCAGTAGGAGTACCTCTGCGGGGCTTGGAGGAAATCGTGCTATCAATAGAAGAACTGGAAGCTATCCGCCTGAAGGACCTAGAGGGCTTGGAACAGGAAGAGTGTGCCCGACGCATGCAGGTGTCGCGGCCAACCTTTCAGCGTATCCTAGTCAGTGCTCGCGAGAAGGTAGCTACCGTGTTGACAAGGGGACTGGCACTTAAGGTAGAGGGTGGCACGTACAAACTGGCCCCGAGAGAGCACCGCTGCCCGCGTTGTCAAGGAGAGTTTGAAGCCTCGGTGGGGCCGGGTGGCGATCCAGCTGGGACGCTGCTTTGTCCTACCTGCCGGGATCAACAAGAGTTCATATCCCAAGGCCGTCACGGCCGCAGGGGACATAGGCATGCTCATAGTCGCCGCTCGGGGGTAGACAAGAATGACCAAGAAGATAATCCTGTGCAAGACTAGCCTGGTGCAGCCGGGCGCTTTTTGTCTGCAATAATCACCAACTTTGTTATATGGGGAAGGATTTTATCCCTTGAGTGCAGAAAGTAACCAAAGCAAGGACGACAAGAATTAGGGTAGCTGTCCTAATTTTCACAAAAGGGGGTGTACAGGTGGCGTTAGCTGACCTGGACGTCAATGTAAACCTGTACCGGGACGGGGAGAGGTTTTTCGATCTTCTTAAGGCTGTGCTTCGGGAATGGCACAAATCTCCCTGGCCCCATGAAAAAGAGCGTGCCGAGTATGCAAAGGCTTTGTTTTCCGAGGGTTTAAAGGTGTACGAGAGTTACCTGACCAGCGCCCAAGAACGGGTAGTTAGTGGTTTTGCTACACCAGAGGACCAACGGATCCTTAAACGTATGGAAGAGCGTTTCAACTACTGGGAGAATAAGCTAAGAGAGCTTACGGGAGAGAAAGCACCAGCCTGCTGATAGTCTTGTTTCCCGTCTCAGAGTATGATATATAACGTTGCCCACAATACAGCTGAGCGCTGTTTTCGCAGACCTAGCCCCAAGATGGGAAGAGGGCTAGGTCTCTTCTTTTTCTTCAAGTTGCCCTCTATTTACTAAGGCAATAAGATCTTGTTGCAAAATCGAAGGGGCTCAAGAGCACATCATAACTCTAGAGCCCCTCTGTTATTATCCGATAAAAAGATTCACATTGGCTTCGTCGGCTTCGCCTAGGTAGGTGGCGACGCCCGCGTATTCGATGCCTTCGATCAGCTCTTCTGGGCGGATGCCCATGACGTCCATGGACATGGAGCAAGCGACCATTTTCACTCCTAAGGCTTGGGCCTGTTCGATGAGCTCTGGCAGGGTGTTTACGTTCTTTTGTTTCATGATGAACTTCATCAGCTTGGCACCCAGGCCGCCGAAGTTTAGCTTGGAAAGGCCGAGCTTGTTTGCGCCGCGTGGCATCATGCTGCCGAAAAGACGCTCCAGAAAGCTTTTCTTGACATGAACGCCCTTGGCCCGGCGCAGGATGTTCAGGCCCCAGAAGGTGAAAAACATGGTCACCTCGCTGCCCATGGCAGCGGCGCCATTGGCGATGATAAATGCGGCCAGTGCCTTGTCTAAGTCACCGGAGAAGACGATCAGGGTCTTCTTATTCTGTTGCATACTGTTGTCGCTCCCTAGGCCTTTTTAATCCTAGCGCGAAGGACGCCAGCATCATTTTCCAGGGATAGCAGCTCGTTACCGGTTTTCCTGCACCAGGCTTGAACGTCGCGCTTAAAGCCGCCGTCGGTGGCCTCTATCACGAGAATATCGCCGGCTGCTGCCTGCTTGGTTGCTTGGAATAGCTGAACGATGGGGCCAGGGCACTGCATTCCCCGGCAATTGATCACTTTTTCGGCCATGGTTATTCCTCCCCCAATTAGGACTGTACTGACTCTTATTCAGTTTCGTAGGGCCAGGCGGTCATGCCGCCCTCTAGAACGGTGACACGCCTAAAGCCCAGGGCGCGGAGTTTGATGGCGGATAGGTAGCCACGCAGGCCGACTTTGCAGATGAGGACCACTTCTTTATTGCGGTCAATTTCGTCTGCGTGTTGCTCAAGGGTATCTATCTCAAAGTGCTTGGCACCGGGGATCTTGCCTAGCATTACCTCCTCTTCTTTACGGACGTCCACCAGTTCAAGGTCTCCATCGCCTGCAGCGAGCCGTGCTTTCAGTTCCTGGGGCTTAATCCCTGTTAGGCGGCCGGAAAGCTTGTTGAGCAGCACGTTAGCGGCGGTTACCACAGGGGGCATGGCAGTGCTGAAGGGCGGGGCATAGGCCAGATCCAGTTTGGCTAGATCCTCCACCTTGGCACCCAGGGTGATGGCTGTCGCCAAGACGTCGATGGGTTTGTCAATAACGCCCTCACCGACAACCTGGCCACCCAGAACTCGATATGTTGCCTTATCGGCGATGAGTTTAACCAAGATGATATGATTTCCCGGGTAATAATGGGCCAGGTCATGGGC
>JAAYHG010000012.1 GCA_012735455.1 Bacillota bacterium | reverse complement strand
TTCCTGGCCTTGGCGGGAAAAAACTCGAGATTATGTTTGCTGACCACCAGGCACAGCCCGAGAAAAGGCATGGGTGAGGCAGAACGCCTGATAACCCAAGAGAAGGTAGCGGCGTTGACTGGTTGTTATCACAGTAATGTAACTGCCACAGCCAGTCAGGCGGCTGAACGTCTTGGCGTGCCCTTTGTAAATCCCGACTCCGTTTTTCCACCTTTGATCAAACGTGGTTATAAGTGGTTCTTTAGGTTAACTCCAGGTGATGATACTGTAGCTCAAGACTTTATGTCATTCCTAAAGGAGTTCCAGGAAAAAGAGAGTGTCGAACTAAAGACCGTGGCCATACTTTGGGAAAATAGCCTGTGGGGCACTGAGGCTGCCGATATTCAACGCCAGCTGGTACACGCCAATGGCTATGAATTAGTGGCCGACATCGGGTATTCTTCAAAATCCACAGACGTGACTAGTGAAGTGCAGAAACTAAAGAGTGCCAATCCGGATGTCCTTATTCAGAACTCGTACATTGCAGATACCATGCTTTTCCTGAAGACTTTTGAACAAATGGACTTCGTTCCGAAGATGCTCCTGGCGAATGGTGGTGGTTTCTCCGACACAGTGTTCATCCCGACCATGAAGGAGAAATCCAATTATTGGATCAATTCACTCAGGTTCTCCCTGGATATCGCTGATGAACGTCCTTTGGTGAAACAGGTTAATGACCTTTACAAAGGGAAGTACGGTGTCGACATGAACGATACATCGGCTCGTGCTTTTATGACGTTGATCACGCTAGGGGATGCGCTTGACCGTGCTGGGAAGACAGAGCCAGAGGCACTTCGTCAAGCACTTTTAGCAACAGATATCAAAGAAAACCAGGTAATCCTCCCGTGGAAAGGCGTACAGTTTGATCCGAATACCGGTGCTAATACGCTGGCTGGAATATGCCTAGCTCAGATTCAAGATCAAAAGTACCATGATATTTGGCCGTATGACTTAGCCACTGCAGAAGTAATCTTCCCCATTCCTGCATGGAGCGAAAGAAAGTAGTGTGATCATTCGGGCCTACCCAGCCTAGTTTTGGGTTGGGCCCGAATCACCTTAGTCTATTATGCTTCTATCCTAATTCCCAAAGCCGGGTAGTTGGTTGGCTTTGAGACTTGTCTCTACCTGACCTGATAAAGAATTGAAAAGGGTGGGGTGAGAGAAAGCCAGGCCCGGCTCTTTTCATCCAGAATCGCTTTCGGTGGTGGTTGATTTTGTGATACAAGAACAAGAGCTAGGATTAGGGTCGAAGATGCGGGCCATTAGAGTGAAGCGTGGTCTACTCATAAGAGAAGTCGCCGTCAAGGCGGGTGTTACAGTAGGACTCATTAGCCAAATCGAGCGAGGGCGAGTAAATCCCTCTGTAGGCACACTGAAAAAGCTGGCGGATGCATTAGATGTTCCTATCACCTCTTTCTTTGATTCAACAGGCCCTCGAGTGGGCCCGGTTATTAGAGAACACGAGAGGAAGCGCCTACCTCAAGCTAGCAAAGGCGTGAGGTACAGCCTGCTTACGCCTGACATAAACTGCACTCTTGAAGTGATATACAGCGAATATGAACCCGGGGCTAGTTCTGGCGAATTTATGTTCGTGCACCGCGGGGAAGAGGTCGGTTATGTGCTTTCTGGAGTAATGAAAGTAACTGTTGGCACCGAATCCTATGTTTTGCACGAAGGAGATACAATACACTTCAACTGTATGCTGCCACATCGAGTAGAGAATATAGGTTCAACAGTCCTTAAGACTCTATGGGCTATTACACCGCCATCGTTCTAGAGATAGGTATTTAGCAGACATGGAGAAAGTAGCAACATTCCAAGATAACTTGGAGCAGTATCCTCAGAGAGTGGGTCTTTGGATTACAAACGAACCGGGAGGAACAAAGCTTGATCAAAATCATTAGTGATGTAGAAGTAGTCCAGCAGAAGGCAGGATTTCGGTTCACAGAGAAGTTGCTTCAGGCTACACAAAGTCACGATCGCAGGCCGACCATTCCAGTACTATTGGTTCTTGAGGACGGAACAGAACTCCTCATGGTTAGAGAGATAGAAAAAGGGAACATGTTGCAGGTGAACTGCAAGCTTCCGGTAGTTTTCTATCATCCCTATTTCCTCTTGGACAATAAGACAAGGGACATGGTGCCACCGAGTTTGGCGGCAGCGATCAAGACCAGGGCAGAGGCCAGTAAGATCTGCTGTGATGAGGGTTTAGTCTATGCAGTCTACGAACAGTTAACCCAGCACTTCTCTGTTGAGATGATCGGGCGAGGGCGGTTTGTTCAGGGCCAGGTTTACCGGACCTCGTGCCAAGAAGTGGTGAGCCGGTTTTACACAAATCAAAGCTCAGTTGACAAGGCGGCCTTTGCCTTGACCGAACGTATGGCCAACGGCAGTAGGATAAGGGAAATGCTTGGCCAGGGTGGAAGTGACACTCGCTTCACCAGTTTAACCGAGCTTATGGCCAAGGAAGGGCTGGACGCAGTTGTGGCCAGTTCCCCACTGGCTGTCATGGAGCTTGCGGGTTATCCAGCTTGTGGCATCGGTGCTCCAGAGCTGCTGGCAATTTACCAGCAGGGGGAGAACGAAGTAATCGTTTTTACTCCCTGTTCACGGACGGGGCAGGAGCTGGAAGAACTAGGTTTTCGGCCAGCAGGTCAGATGAGCCTGGTAGAGCTACTGAAAGATAAGAGAGTTGGTTTCGAAGAAGACAGTCTTGATGTAGCAACCTACCTCCTGCTAGCCGAGTCTTGTGAGCTTAAGAAAGCCTCAGGGCTGCTTAGGTTATGGCGAGAAAGCAAACTGGGTTCCAAGGATCTAGCATACTTTGTTCTCACTGCTAGTGCGAGCAAATATGCAGTTGAGAAAACCATGGCATACGCAGCAGATAAGGTGCGCCAGCAGGAAAACTTGACCGAAGCCGACCTCTATAGATTGTATCAGGACTTGGTCCAGAAGTTTGTTCGGGAAGAGCAGATCCCAGTACCCATTGAGATTTACTTTACCAATCTTCATGCTGGTATCCGCAGTCCATACCCGGCTGTTCCATCCAACCACCCAGTTAACAGAGATGGGAAAACACACAAAATGGATGCCGGGTTGATGGTTCTCGATGGACCCAGACTTATGCATGCC
>JAAYHG010000154.1 GCA_012735455.1 Bacillota bacterium | reverse complement strand
TTGTGCTTCCTCGGCCTGCTCCACAGCCCGCTCTGCCGGCGAAAGTTGTTCCAGTGCAGCCAAGAGCTGGTTGTAGCTCGAGCGTACACCTGTCTCCACCTTTATCCTCATATCTGTCAGCTCTAACTCTTTGGTCAGGGCCTCGTACTCAGCTCCCTTGTACTGGTAGGTGATTTCCGGATACCAACGCTTGGTTATGTCGAACTTGCGCGCCGCTATTTCCTGCTGAAAGGCTACAGCCCTGATCTCCACGCTTTTTCCCAAAGCATCCTGCACCAGCTGTTCCAGGTCAAACTCCACCACCTCCACGGGCAGAGGAGCCAGCCGCACCTCCGTGGACAGATCCAATCCGAGCTCTTTGAGCAAGCCCAGACGCTTGGCCTCCCGGTTGCTTTCGGCTGCCAGCCGCCCCGCTCTGGCTTGGGCCAGAGCAGTGTCGGCCTGGAGTTCCTGGACTGGAGACGCCATCCCTACCCTGGCTTGAGCCTTGGTTACACGCTGCAGCTCAGCTGTCTCCGCCTCTGCCGCCCGGGCAGCAGCTAGATCCGCCTCTGCTTTAAGCAGATCTTGGTAGGCCATGATCACCGCCAGGCGCACTCCTTCACCGGCCAGGTCAAAAGAGGCCTGCGCCAGGGCCAACTGCTCTTCTGCCATCCAGACACTGTGGTCCATAAGAAAGGCTTCGTCCACACTGGACGCTCTTATGGATACACCGAATTCTTTAGCTTCTTCTTTAGCTTCATCCAGTTTTCTCTTCCCGCTCTTGGCCTCCTTTAGGCCCAACTTGGCCTGATCCAGGGACACTGCTGCCAGCTTAAGACGCGGGCTGTTTTCCTGCGCCAGCTCCAGGCACTCCTCAAGGGTAAGTTCAATAATCTCCACCTCGGCCGCCGCTGCTTGAACTGGAAACACGCTTGCCACGAAAATAACCAGCATCAGGACTGTCAGGAACCGTTTAGACCTTTGCATAGGCTCTACACTCCTTTTGCTTCTTCGCTGCCAATAACCACCCGCCGCATACGCCGCGTTAACCCTGTACCCACATCTTCAAACCAGGTGTAGACCAGAGGAACCACCACTAAGGTAAGGATAGTGGACATGCTGAGGCCACCAATCAATGTGATCGCCAAGGGTGCCTGCACCTCACTGCCCTCGCCTGTACCCAAAACCATGGGAATCAGACCCAGAACGGTGGTCAGGGTCGTCATTAGAATCGGTCGCAGCCGGACCGGACCGGCGGTAAGGACGGCCTCCCGCACACTGAGCCCGCGCGCCCGCAAGGTATTGATATAGTCCACCAGCACGATGGCGTTATTCACCACCACGCCTGCCAGGACGATGAAACCGATGAAAGCAGGAACCGAAATCGGGGTCCGGGAGAACAGCAGCGCCAGGATCACACCGATGGCGGCCAGGGGCATGGAGAACATGATGGTGAAAGGGTGCAGGAAAGACTCAAACTGCGCCGCCATGACCATGTACACGAGCAGCACGGCCAAAGCGAGGGCAAGGCCCAGTCCGGAGAAAGCATCAGTCATTTCTTCGTACTGACCCGTGAAGTCCAAGGTGTAACCTTCTGGCAGGTTCATACCTTCCAGACTCTTCGCTATGTCGGCGCTGACACTTCCCAGTGGACGGCCCAACACTTCCGCGGACACTGAGACCACGCGCACCTGATTATCACGTTCGATACTGCGCGGACCGGCAACCACGGTCAGCTCGGCAATGTCCCGCAATGGTACATGAACACCCAGCGGCGAGGTAATGAGCAGCCCTTTGAGATCGTCCAGGTTCTCGCGCTGTCCCTCCGCTAGCTGGACCACAACATCTATCTCGTCGCCACCCACCCGGTAGCGCGTTGCCGTGGTACCGCTCACCGCGGCGGACGCCGTTTGCGCCACCTGCGCGGCGGAAAGGCCCAACGAGGACGCCTTGGCGCGGTTCAGCTTGATCTGCACCTCCGGCCGGGCCTCACTGAAACTGGTTGTTACCTCCCGGGTTCCAGGCACATTTGCCACTACCCCGGCCACTTCGTCAGCCAAGGAACGCAAGACATCCAGATCATCGCCGCGAATCTCAAGACTTATGCCCTGTGAACTGCCGCCCATGCTGCTCATCAAAGCGTCCACAGCTGAAACTTGAATCTCCGCTCCAGCGATGCTGGCTACCTGGGCACGGATAATCTCCGCCAACTCCTGGTCACTACGCTGTCTTTCGCTGCTATCCTTCAGCGTAATACTCAAGCTGGCCTGCTCTGTGCCGTCCGATGAGCCAAAGTTCATCCCATAGCCTTCTGCGCCAACACTGGTATAGACTGTCTCCACTTCTGGCAGCTGCGTTACAATTTCTTCCACTCGGCTGGCTATCCGCCCGGTTTCCTCCAGCGTGGCTCCCAGGGGAAGCTCAATGCTGACAAACAGCCGCCCGGCATCAGTTTGGGGGAAGAATTCTGTTCCCACCACGGGCAGGAGGGCCATGCTGATGATAAAAGCCACGGCCACTACCAAGAAAACCAGCCGGCGGTGATCAAGGCTCCAGGACAGCAACCTTCGATAGCCCTGGTGTAACTTCTCCAGTTCTTGTCCTACCCGGTCGGCAAGACGGGCCAGTGGTCTGCGTTTCCGGTCTTCTGCTTGAAGAGCGCCGTTACTTTCGTCCATCTTCAGCAATCTGCTGGCCAGCATCGGAACCAAAGTTATGGCTACCAGGAGGGAAGCTAAGAGGGAGAAAGTGACCGTAAGGGCCAACTCACGAAAGACAACAGATATTAGCCCCTCCACGAAAACAACGGGGACAAACACAGCCACCGTGGTTAAGGTGGAGGCTGTAATGGCCGGACCTACCTCATCTGCTCCCGCCTCTGCCGCCACCAGCTGACTCGCGCCCAGCTCACGGTGCCTGTAGATATTCTCCAACACCACAATAGAATTGTCTACCAGCAT
>JAAYHG010000153.1 GCA_012735455.1 Bacillota bacterium | reverse complement strand
GAATGGAAGTGAGCATTGGGCAGCTGATCTCTAGGCTCCGTGCTTTTTGGGCAGGTGCGAGCCGGGGACTTAAGCTGCGGCTCGCGGTCGGCTGCATCCTTGGTGTAGGATTGGTGGCGGCCGTGGTTTTCTTTTCCCAACCAAGCTATGGGGTGCTCTTTGCGAACCTGGCGCCTGCCGATGCGGGGGAAATCAGCCAACGGCTGGACGAGCTTGCTGTAAGGTACAAGCTAGGGGATGATGGCAGGAGTATTTTGGTGGCCCGCTCGGAGGTCTATGATCTGCGCAACCGCCTAGCTATGGAGGGTCTGCCCAGGGGAAATGCAGTGGGTTTCGAGATCTTCGACCAGACAAAGCTCGGTGTTACGGATTTTGAACGACGCATGCAGTACATAAGGGCGCTGCAAGGTGAGTTGTCGCGTACCATCGGCCAAATGGACGGTATTCGGTCCGCGTTTGTTCAGGTGGCCATGCCGGAGGATCGGCTCTACCGCCAGGACCAAGAGCCTGCTACTGCCTCGGTTCTGGTTGATACGGTGGGGCAGATGTCTGCAGACAAAGTGCGGGCGATTGTTCACCTTGTTTCACACAGCGTGGAAGGTTTGAGCCCTAACAATATCACTGTAGTGGATACCCGGGGCCAGGTTCTTTCGGACTTGGTACAACCCGAAGACTCTGTCACCGGGCTTTCTGCCAGTCAATTGGCTCTGCAGCGTTCGGTGGAGCGTGAAATAGAACGCAATGTTCAGACCATGTTGGAGGCGGTGCTGGGGACAGGCATGGTGGTGACCAGGGCGAAGGCGGAGCTCAACTTTGATCAGCGTGAAGTTACCAGTGAATTCTTCCAACCGGTGGGCAATGACGAGGGTATTTTGCGCAGTATCCAAGAATTACATAAGACCTTCGACAGTGAAGGGCAGCCATTAGAAGAGGTGGGCATAACCGGCAATGTTATTACCTACCCTGGCAGCCAGGGTGGAGGATCCAGTCACCTGGAAGAGCGGCAGATCACTCGCAATTACGAGGTGAATCAGATAACGGAGCACCTGGTGGTTGCACCTGGCAGTGTAAGCCACCTGAGCGTTTCGGTTGTAGTAAATGAGGAACTGACATCTGCCCAAAGACAGGCTATACAGGCTGCTGTGGCCACCGCAGTGGGTTTTAGGGCTGATCGCAATGACCAGATTACTGTGACGGCTCTACCCTTTCAAAAGGCCGTGCAGCCAGGCATGATAAGTGAGGCACCGCCTCCCAAACCCTCTTGGCAACCAATGTTGATACCGGCTGTAGCCGTTATAGCTTTGCTGATCTTGCTGATCCTGGTTATGACACGGCGGCGCCGCACGGAAGAAGAGGCTACCGTGCCGCTGGCGACGGAACTGGCTGCCAGGGAGGCTGCACCGGCACGCGAGGAAACTGTGCGCGATCGTATCCAACGAGATGTGGAGCGATTAGCGCGGCAAAACCCACAGGAGGTAGCTCAACTGTTGGCTACCTGGTTAAATGAATAAGAAGGGGGGGTGAGGGGTGCGGCAAACCCTAGATGGAAAACAAAAGGCAGCCATTTTGTTGATCTCCTTGGGGCCGGAGCTATCGGGCCAGGTCCTAAAGCACATGCGAGAAGACGAGATCGAGGAGCTTACTCTGGAAATCGCTGGCATGAGAAAGGTAGAGGCTGCTGTTAGAGACCGCGTGCTCGAAGAGTTTCATGAGCTGTGCTTGGCCCGCGAGTATATTTCTCAGGGTGGCATTGAATACGCGCGCAACGTGTTGGAAG
>JAAYHG010000152.1 GCA_012735455.1 Bacillota bacterium | reverse complement strand
GGCCTGGATGACTATACTCACTGGCACCAGGGCGTCGGCGCGCATGTTCATTGGGGTTGTTCCGGCGTGGTCGGGGCGGCCTATCACCTCAACATGGTACTCCCGCATCCCGACGATGCTTTGTACGATGCCTACATCGATACCAGCGTTCTCCAGCACCGGACCCTGCTCCACATGCAGTTCAAAGAAAGCCTTGAGGTCCTCAGGCCGACAGCGTGCGGAGCCTATGGCGTTTGGGTCAAAACCAAAGGCGGACAGGGCTTCGGACATGCTGATCCCTTGCACGTCACGGTTTTGGTTGAGTTCTTCAGGAGTCACTAGGCCTGCCATGGCGCGGCTCGCGAGAAGGCCACCGCCGAAACGACCGCCTTCTTCCTCGATCAGGGCCACAAACTCTAAAGGATAGCGCGTTTGGATGTTATTATCATTCAGGACACGGGCAATCTCTAAGGCTGCGACAACACCGGCTGTGCCGTCAAAGGGGCCGCCGTGACGGACGGAATCGAAGTGGCTACCAACCATCACCACAGGGCCGGGCTCTGTACCTTCACGTCGACCAATGACTGTGGCTATTGCGTCTTCACGGACAGTGCAGCCGGCGGCCCTCAACTGCTCCTTGATATACTTCCTCGCTGCCCTGTCCTCCGGGGTGAGGGAAAAGCGTGTAACGCCTGCTCCAGGTGTGGCGGTAAACTGTGCCAGGGTTTGGATGTCCCGCTGCATTCTCTCTACACTGGTCTCCACAAGTCGTCTTCCTTAATGATAACTAATGGCAGTAGCGACAAGGGATTGGTAGTTTTACTGCCATTCTACCACAAATCGACAACGACGGAAAATGTTTTTTCTATTTCCCGGGTCCTCTAGTTCCCCTGAAGATAGTATATAAAGGCAGAGGGGAGGAGTAGAGACAACTGGCAGTTCCGGGGAAAACAGGTATTGTAAGAGGATCAGCAACCGGTAGGGGACAGTAGGTGGGAGGTGGTCTTGTGCCGAGGATCTTTCTTGACCCCGGCCATTGAACGGCGGGCGTGATTCAGGTGCGCGGGCCAACGGTTTGGTAGAGAAGGAGCTTAACCTGTCTCTGGCTCTTAAGGTTCGCGCAGAGCTTGAGCGGCTTGGGGTGGAGGTGGTAATGTCTCGGGAGGGCGATGTGGATGTGCCTTTATCAGCACGTATAGAGCAGGCCTGCCGGGCGGGAGTGGCAGGGTTTTTGTCTATCCATCACAACTCGGCCAGCAACAGTGAAGCTCGCGGTAGCGAGACCTTTTACCAGGCGGACAAGGAGGACAGCCGTAGCCTGGCCAGCCTGGTACAAAAGGCTTTGGTTCGATCTACTGGTCTGAATGACCGAGGCATAAAAACCAGACTCCGGGGCGACGGCCAAGACTACTACTATATTCTCAGAGCAGCACCCATGGCAGCAGCCATCTGTGAGGTGGGGTTTGTTACCAGCCGCAGTGATGCTGCCCGTTTAGGTACCCCGGCTTTCAAGGAAATGGCGGCCGCAGGACTGGCGTCGGCCCTGCGAGAATTTGTCGGCCAGGGCGGGGCAGGTCCTTTCTTAGATGTTCCTGCTACCCACTGGGCGGTGCAGGAGGTGAACTGGGTAGCCCGGAAAAGACTTATGAATGGGTATCCCGATGGTCTTTTCCACGGTGACGACCCAGTAACACGTTACCAACTGGCTGTGGCCCTCTACCGGCTTTCAGGCGAGCAGATGGTTGATGCTCAGAAGGAGTGCGAAGCCGAGAAAAAAGCCAAGAGTTGACAAGCGTTCATAGCCATGGTCGTTACTGTCCGGGATTAGGGTGTCCGCCACTACATAAAACATGGCTCCGGCGGAAAAGGCCAGGAAAAAACCCAGAATGCCCCGCAGAAAACCTATCAGCAGCATTCCCACGAGCGCTGCTAGGGGTTCCATCAGGCCTGTAGCCAAGGCCAATCCCACTGCCTTGCCTCCTGACACACCTCTTTCTAGCAGTGGCAGGGCGGCTAACAGACCCTCAGGGATGTTCTGGATGCCTATGGCCAAGGTTAGGATGAGGCCAATTCTATCTGTACCAGAGGCCAAACCTATCCCCATGGTTAAGCCCTCTGGTAGATTATGCAAGACAATGGCTGCCAGGATAAGCAGGGAGTGTTGCTGTTCCTGGGCGGCACTTTTTTTTGCTGCTGTGCTGTGCAGGTGGGGAAGTAGGAGATCCAGCAGAGTAAGGCTACCCGCCCCTGCAAAGAGTCCCAGGAGTACCTGCACCAATCCACCCTGATCCAAGGCGGAAGGAACCAGAGATAAGGAGGCAGCACCGATCATCATTCCGCCTGCGAAACCGAGGAGGGCATCCTGTATCCAAAGGGGGATCTCGGAAATAAAGAGAAGTGGCAGGGCCCCAACTCCTGCTGCCGCTCCTGCGGCCAGGGCCGCTGCAAATGACTTCCAGGGGATCATCTGAACTCCTTTCTCAGCGTATCGTGAGGTTACCTACATGATGCACCGACGTTTACCAGTCAGGACTTGCGCTGATGTCCTTCCCTCTCGGGGATGTCATAATGGCAAGGGCAGTGTTGTTAACCCATGAGAAGCAGGGCTAGTGTGGTACAAACAGTTATTGCTGTAGCCGGAGGATCAATGTGGCTCTCGCCCCAGTTAAGAAACAAACGGGCTGCCAGCTCTCCTATCAAGGCTCCTAGTATACCCCACAGGGCGCCAATGAGGACGTTGGCGGTGAGATCTGCGGCTACTGCTGCCAGTAGGGCGATGTGGTGCCCAACAGGTGCACCACCTAAATTGATGAAAAAGATCAACGCAAAAGCGGTGATGCCAAAGCCGATGACACTGCTGCCGGTGTAGAGGGTGGCTGCTGCCGAGGCTGCCCCGATGCCAAAGCCCAGGATTAGGAGTTGGGGCAGGTCTTTCTGGTACGGGAGCCAGACGTGCGTGTCAGTGACGATGAAGCGCCCCCAAAGATTACCGGCGCCTGCTTCCTTTTCCAATTCCGGGGGTAAGGTGCCCAAGGGCCCCTCTGCCAGGATAAGCCAGCGAGCAATAATCCCGGAGACGACTACCGTCAAGAAGACAGTGTCTGTGGGCAGGTTTAGTGCTGTAAACCAGCCTTCAATTACATAGCCCAGTACACCAAACACCCCGCCTACAGCGAGAACCCCTGGGTCGTTGAACTTTGCCAGTGGAGTAACTATATCCTTTCCTGTTTTAAGTAGGCGCTTCTTGGCGGCATAGCAGGCTGCGGCCACACTACCTGCAAAGGCGATGTGTGGTCCCAGCCAAGGTCCAAATGCTACCTGAGAGATCATGGCTTGGGCCGGGGAGAGGTCTTGGAAGTAGCTGGCTGCTACACCTGCGATAACCACCAGTCCTGTTAAGACCGAGGAAAACAGGCCGCCGATGGCGGCCCCGAATACACCTCCGCCGAAGGAAGCTAGTGCCCCTGCTAGATCAAACATGGGTGTTTCATCACCCTCCTTTTGCTGTATCGCCAATATCGCGCAGAGTTATCATTGGTGTGAGGGTGTGCACAGGATTCCCCCTTTAGTTCGGTTCTGTGATGTGAAGGAACGATTCCTTTCCCTCTTTCCGTCGAAATGCTAGGATAGAGCAAAATAACGTCTGGCGTAGTTTATCCCTGTGCGTTGGGGGTTATTAGTAACTAGGGAAGCTCTTTGTTCCTCTCGACAGCAAGAAAAGCAAGATAATATATAATAAAGCAAAGCACTTAAGGGTGTGAGGATTTGCGCTGCCCTTTCTGTAGTGAGCCGGACACAAAGGTCTTGGATTCGTGTCCTGCTGAGGCTGGCTCGGCCATCAGGCGTCGCCGGGAGTGTGAGAGTTGCGGACGGCGCTTTACCACCTACGAGCGTATTGAAGAACAGCCCCTCTTTGTGGTTAAGCGCGATGGCCGTCGGGAACGCTTTGATCGACAGAAGATTTTGAGTGGACTGCTCAAGGCCTGCGAAAAGCGGCCGGTTTCTTTACCGATGCTGGAGGCTTTGGCCGAGGGCGTAGAAAAAGAGGTGCGCAATACTCTCTTGGAGGAAGTGCCCTCTACTGTGATTGGTGATCTGATAATGAAAGCGCTCCGTCACCTGGACGAAGTTGCCTACGTACGTTTTGCTTATGTCTACCGTCGTTTTGCCGACGTAGGAGAGTTTCAGGAAGAACTGAAAAATCTACTCAGCCGCCAGAAACCCGGCAAATCGCAACAATAACGGCCTACTCTCTCGCCTCTGTGTTAGCTCCTGCATATGTTGTTACAAGGAGCAAAAAAGGGGGCGACAGCATTGTATTTTAGGCCGCAATACTATCAATTCGATCACGCTGCGTTTGTTAGGCATGCTTTTGATATCCTGGCGGCGGACGGTTCGCCTGCGGCTGGCACTTTCCTTCACACACGGGAAGGAATAGTCTGGCGCGAGGCCTTGGCCCGCGGGGCTGTAGCTGCGGATACTGATGTGTTTGCCTTTTACCACTTTCACCACCCGTTTCGACACTGTGGTTTTCTCTCGGTACCCAAGACCTCGGCGCAGGTGACTGAGGCTCAGTACGAGCGTGCTGTAAAGTTCTGGCAATGGGGGCACAGGCGCCGAGCCATGTACCACCTGGGTATCGCACTGCACATGTTGCAAGATGCCACTGTGCCGCATCACGCGGCCCTCTTGGGCAGCTATTTTATTACTGACCCTCACGGGCATGCGGCCTACGAATTGTGGCTGCGAGATAAAGAGAACTGGCGGGAGTTTAGTGTGGGGAGTGGTGGCCTTTACCAGTGGACTGGTGTTCATAGTGACCCTGAGTACGGGGTGCATGAAACCAGCTCTACGCGTATTTATGACTGGATAGATGAGGCTTCCGCTCGTTCTTTCGAATTCAGCCCGCTGATCAACCGCAGCGAAAACCCAGACTATAAAAAGAACTGGCCTGAAGCTGCTGTGGTGTTGGTTCCGCTGATGCTGAGGTTGACGGCAGGGTTCATACATTTGTTTTGTACCAAAGTCGCGGAAGAGAGCATTTGAACGCCGTTCTAGAGCATAAACCCTGCCCGTGCCCGACCAGACTAAGAATGAGGTGTCAGTGATGAAAAAAGAAAAGCTGCGATTCACCAGGGGAGACGACGATGAAGATGCCACAACCGAGGGAATTTTTTACGAGGAGCTACAAGATGCCAAACGCAGGAACTCACTGCGGCACGGTAAGAACCTGGCGTCAACCAAGTCTAAAGTTGGAAAGAGAAAAAAATAAAGCCCGGCTTTTCCCCGGGCTTTCGCTCTGTTAGTTGACGGACTGAACCTCTTTTACTTCTGGTACTGCTTCCTTAAGGGTTTGCTCGATGCCTTGTTTCAGGGTCATGAGGGCAAAGGGGCAGCTGCCACAGCTCCCAGTAAGTTTCACTTTGACGATCCCAGTGGTCTCGTCTACGTCCACTAGCTCCACGTCGCCGCCATCTGCCTGCAGGGAAGGACGCACGCGGTTTAAGGCCTGCTCGACTTTTTCTTTCATGTTACCACATCCTTTCTGTTGATGATTCGTTTCCATTATACACCTGCCCCTGGTGACACACAAGGAAAGTAAGGGTTTTCATAGGCTTAGGTTATCCACCCGGTTTTTTTTAATGAAAAATCACTTGCTACAAGAGTTAAAGGCAGATAT
>JAAYHG010000151.1 GCA_012735455.1 Bacillota bacterium | reverse complement strand
GTGATGCAGTACCACGGGAGCTGTATGCGTCCAAGGTACATGGTCAAGATGTCACCAAGGTCACCTTAGTTGTGGGACGCGAAAACCCCAAAATCAAAGCCAACCTTAACTTCGCACAACAACTCAAGGCAATCAATGACGAAAAGAATCCCGGCCTAATCAAAGGGATCTTTCTTGCCGCCGGTGACTACAATCAGGATCTTTTTGACCGAGCCATTTTGCTTGAGGTAGGTAGTAACGAGAACTCCCGTGAAGCAGCGCAACGCGGTATTGCCCTTTTCGCCAACTCTATCCCGCAGGCAATTGGTGTATCAGCTTCCCCGGCTCCTGGTCAGCCTCAACAGGCTACAAGACGCACGGGCCCTTGGAGCGCACTGGGGTGGACCCTAGCACTCCTCATTGTAGCTGGCGCTGCTTACCTCTACCTCAGTACAGGAAGCCTGAACGAAGTCAAACGTAAACTCCATCGGTTTACCAAGGCAGAGTTCAGTGGTTTTGGGGACCGCAAACAACGAGACAATGGTGATGCGTGATGGGAAAGGACCTTTAATGCTGGAAAACATAGGGGCTGTCATCTTAGGGTTGGCCCTGGGTTTCCTTTACCGGCTTTATCTGCTTCGTATTGATTATCGACAGTACCCTAGCTACCCCCATGGCTACATCGCACACCTCTCGCTTGGGTTTATCGCGGCCTTGCTCGGTGCCGTGGCGTTGCCAGCTCTTCTAGCCAAAGAATACGCGGCTGTTACCTTTCTCTCTCTAGCTGCCCAGCAGTTCCGTGAAATACGCAACATGGAACGCAAAACGCTGGAACAGCTGGACATGAGCGAACTGGTGCCACGAGGACCAGACTACATTGAAGGCATCGCCCGGGTATTTGAGGGACGTAATTACCTGGTTATGCTTGTAGCCCTGGCAACCAGTTCGCTAGCCACCTTTATCCCCTTGGGATGGAGTGCTGTTGGCGGAATCATCGTGGCAGTTGTTTTATCCAGGTTAAAGAAAGGCAAGACACTAGGCGACATCGCAATTGTGCGGTTGGGAAGAGTCCATTTTAGAGGTGCACTACTCTTTGTCGATGATATTCTAATAATGAACGTAGGGCTCAAAGATGCCAAGAAAATGATTACAGAGCTCGGTATTGGGGTGGTCATTGAACCCAAAACGGATGATGCACGCGCAACCCTAGCTAACATGGGCCAACGTCAGGCCATAAACCATGAAGTAGCAACCCTACTGGGCGCTAGGAAGGACTTTGCAGAACCGGAGTTCACTCCCCTTTGTCGCTTAAACACCGAGACAGGACGCGCCGCCCTTTTTATTCTGCCCGTCGAACCTGATCCGGAGCTCGCTGTCCTCGCTGTAAGAAAGGTCCCTGTATTGGAGAGTGCCATCCGACGTCCACTTGACACTATCATTGGCCGTAAGGCCAGTGACTAGGAGAGGTGAACAGTGCAAGGCGAGATCCTACATAACATTATTGCTATCGTCACCACTAATCCCAAAAGTGTAGGTGGGGGAGGAGCACCGATCTTTTACGCAGCAAATGAAGCAGAGCGGGAGAAGATAGCGCTCTATCTGAGCCGCATCTTGAATGCAATGGTGCACGACTTGGAAAACGGTACTTATTTTCTGACTCACCACTAGTGACATTCCTTTGAACAGAGAGGACAAGTCATGCGCATAATTTATCACTGTTATGGCGGGGCACACTCCTCTGTAACGGCTGCAGCTATTCACCTCGGTCTACTGCCGCTGCCGACTGTTAGCCCTGAGGCCATCGTGTCCTTGCCTTATTTTGATGAGCACAGTGGCAAAGAACTCGGGCAACTCTTCTACTACGGACAGGATATACACGGTAACGATGTCCTTATCTTGGGCTGCGCCCGTTCAGCCAATATCTTAAAACGCACCGTCCGCTCTGCGCTGCGCCTTAGTAGTGGAGATAATGATCCACTGTTTATCAACACACTTAACGGCGTTAACTGGTGTATGCGGATCGGCGGCTTCCTATCGCGGCGCTTGGGATGGACTTTGGTTGGTAGACCGCTGGTCACCAAGGGTACCCTCCGCGCACTTCCTCGTCTAACTGCTCTTGTCACAGAGGCACTTGAAGAACATGTTAATCTTTTATTCTAGCTACAACCACTCCTATGCTGCCTTGCTAGCAGCTGCTCTTCATTTAGGTTGGCTACCTAGCACCCGTCCCAGACCAGAAGAGATCCTTGCTCTTGCCGACTTCGCCCGGGGGAGGGTAGAGGACTTCGGCGTTCCTTTTCTCAAAGGACAAGACCAAGAGGGGAATCTTGTCTTTATCGTTGGTGAGGGCCCAGCACGTCACTTGGTTGAACGAGCCCTAATGAGCACACTGATACTTGGAGGAACGCCACGCAGCGAGATTCATGTTGTTAGGTTAGATCCCTTCCTGGGCGCTTATTCTATGTATGGTTACTGGTTGACGCGATTGAGTCTGGCTTCTGAACTGGGACGCATGCTCGCTGCGCACTTTATTTCTATTGCTTGGCCTCGCCGTGTTTCCCTCGTATCTCAAGTTCAATCCTATAG
>JAAYHG010000150.1 GCA_012735455.1 Bacillota bacterium | reverse complement strand
GTTTCTCCACCGCCGCAATTATTCGTTTCTGCGAGGCCTCCTGGTCCAGCGCCAGACCTATTCGTTCCGGCACCCGTTCCGCTCCCTTTTTCTCATTCAACACCAGGTAGGCATCCTGCGCGGAAACATCCACCTGCTGGGCCAACTGGGAGAGATAGCCCTTCAGCCGCTCTTCATTAACACTGATCTTGAAGGGAATGTTTACTCCATCGCTGTGAACCTGGCGCCGCTCCTGAATCTGTCGCCAGAGGTTACCTCTATGGCCCACCGCCAGTGCCTGGGCCAAAGTGAGCTCCACATCAGGGGCAATGCCTATTTCGCCCACCCGGGAAGCAAAGGTGTGGTCCCGTGCATGCAAAAAAAGCTGCAGCTCAGCCAAAGCCTGTACCGTGGGCTCAAGCGCAGCCTTCGCCTCTTCTGCCGTAAGGCCCCTCAAATCAATGTCTTCAACCTTGACACCGCTCACAATCACCCCAGGCGTCAAGAAGGAGTTCATCATTAGGCCAGAGCCGAGGCCTAGTAGGAACAAAAGAATGAGGCCCAGGGCAGCGTACAAGTAGGAACGAAAGTTTCCTGTGTGTGGTTCCGGCACGCCGTCCCACCTCGCTAAGCTGTTGTGCGCACTCTCAATGTACAACATAAGGGTTACAAGGCGGTAACGTGGAAGTAAACGTTCCCCCCCAACCAATACTTATGTTGTCAAGGTGTAGACTTTCCCTTCCTCAGCCAGTTCCGTAAGCAAAAACTCAGCCCTGGCCTCGGCCAGTACCACGTTCAGGTCTTGGGCAGGAGAAAGGTGGGTCAAGAGCAACCTGCCCACCTGTGCTTCTCGGGCAATCATGGCCGCCTGCTGTCCGCTCAAGTGACCCTTCAGGCCTTGATCCAGTTGTGCAGCGGTAAATGTCGCCTCGCAGAGAAAAAGATCGGCTCCCTCCGCCTGAAATACAAGCCGGGGATCGTACTCTGTATCCGCTGAGTAGACCAAAACACTATCGTCAAATTGAAAACGCCAACCGTACACCGGTAGACTATGCTTGCCTGGGAAAGGGGCAGCTCTCAGCCGACCCAGCATTAGTTCTTCACCCTCAGTCACACCATTAAGTGTGATAACGTCGCGGTAGGCCAGACGGGCGAACTCAGCGCTGGGTTCAGCAGGTGCCCAAACTGGAAGGGGTTCCACCCGCCGTCCCTGGTGCCGCGCTACCTCCAGAGCATAGCGCAGCACAAAGAAATCGTTTACGTGATCACTATGCAGATGCGAGAGGATAACCCCCGTCAGATTCTCCACTGGAAGAACAGCAAAGAGGCGACTTAATACACCTGCGCCGCAATCTACCAAGAGCTGTGTTTCACCGGCTGTAATTAGGTATCCTGAACATGCCCCGCCAGGGGCTGGATATGGTCCGTAGCGGCCCAAGATTGTGAGTCTAATACCCTCTCCCTCCTTAGCTAAACCTGCACCCGCTTTACTTCCGCTCCCAGTGCCTGGAGCTTCTCAACCAGGTGCTCGTAACCGCGGTCCACGTGCTCCAGTCCTGTAACCTCGCTGTGCCCTTCTGCTGCGAGGGCGGCAATAACTAGAGCCATGCCACCCCTGAGATCTGTAGCCTCTACTGGCGCCCCAGTTAAATGTGTCGGACCCGAAATAATAGCAGTATCCCGCTCTACCTTTATGTTAGCCCCCATACGCCGGAGCTCATCCACATACTTAAAGCGCCCGTCAAAAATCGTCTCCCGTACTGTGCTCACGCCATCCGCCTGGGTCAAGAGAACGGTAAATGGAGCCTGCAGATCTGTAGGGAAACCCGGATACGGTTGCGTGACGACATTGAGCGGCTGCAGCATTCCGTTGCGTTTAACCCGGATGGCAGTTGTACTCTCCTCAACCTTCACACCTAGGGCCTCAAGGCTGGCTAACAGGGCGCGTAGGTGTTCGCCCATGGCGTTCTCCACCACCACCTCGCTACCTATCATGGCGCCCAGAATTAAGTAGGACCCTGCCTCAATGCGATCGGGGATTATATCGTGTACAGTGGCATGTAACTTCTTTACCCCTTCAATCCGGATCACATCCATGCCCGCCCCCTTGATGCGGGCTCCCATAGAATTGAGGAAGTTGGCCAGGTCCACAACTTCCGGCTCTCGGGCCGCGTTCTCCAAGATGGTGATCCCTTCCGCCAGGACCGCTGCCAGCATGGTATTAATGGTTGCCCCTACGCTGGCCCGCATAACGTAGTACTTGGCGCCAGTCAGTCGTGGCGCCTCTGCTTTCATAAAGCCGTGTTCGAAACTCACCTTGGCCCCTAAAGCTTCAAAGCCTTTAATATGGTAGTCAACTGGGCGTGAACCAATGGAACAACCGCCAGGAAGAGCCACAACCGCCTGACCCATGCGCCCTAGCAAAAGTCCCGCCACATAAAAAGAGGCCCGCATCTTGCGTACCAACTCGTACGGGGCCTGGGTTTCCTTAAGGCCAGCACCACTTATCCGCAACCTGCCGGGCTCATCCTCGTGCACGCTGGCACCCAGGGATCTAAGAATCGCACACATGACATCTACGTCCGTATCGCGGGGCACATTCTCAAGTACGGATTCTTCCTCGGAAAGAGCAGCGGCTACAATAATTGGCAGGGCACTGTCTGTCTC
>JAAYHG010000149.1 GCA_012735455.1 Bacillota bacterium | reverse complement strand
GCTTGGTAGAGCGCTTGCTTGGGGTGCAAGAGGCCAGCGGTTCAAATCCGCTTACTCCGACCATCTCTAGAACTTTGGTTAGTCTAAACAGCCGTCAAAGGCTGTTTTTTTATGCCTTGTATTCTCCCCACTGATGCATATATTCGCCTGCAACAGTGCAAGCTAAGCAGATGTAGAAAACATATGTTTCCTACATCTTAAAGGAGGATTCACGGTGCGGGTGTTATTGGTGGTACGACCATGCCAGGGGGGGATGGTAACCCATGTCAGGACCCTGGCTCGGAAATTAAAGGAGGCGAGCCATGAGGTCTATATAGCTGGTCCAGAAAGCTTAAGTTCTGCTGGGGATGCGTTTTTCTTCTTGCCTCTCTCTCATCACCCCGGTGCCGTCCTCTCGGGTACACAGAACTTGACTCAGCTCATAGCAAAACTCCGCCCTGATGTAGTCCATTACCATGGAACTTTAGCCGCTATGATAGGGTACTTTACCGTAAAGCCAGCCCGGAGCGCCTTTGTGTACACAGTGCATAGCTTTCCTGCACCTAGCCTTCCGTGGATAGCGTGGCGCGAAGCTTTGCTGGCCCGCCGGTTTGAACGCATTATTGCTGTTTCTCGGGCTTTAGCCACTGTTCTTTGCCGAAGTGGTGTACCACATAGTAAGATCAGTGCGATACCCAACGGAATTGACATCAAGGAAAGCCAAGTTGAGAACGTAAATCCGATAGGAAAGCCATATATTCTCAGTATGGGACGCCTCGTGCCCATAAAAGGTATGGGTTATCTCCTACATGCATTTTCTCGCCTAGATCGGTCCAGCTGGCCCGAGCTTAAGTTGATGATCGCTGGTGACGGACCAGAGCGTAGACGGTTAGAACGTTTGGCACTGAAACTGGGGATTGCTTCAGCGGTTAAGTTTCTGGGTTTTGTTTCTAATCCACAACCACTCTTGTCCTTTGCTCGGCTGTTTGTTACTGCACCGGTTGCGGAAAGCATGGGTTTGGCCAACCTTGAAGCTATGGTTTTGGCACGTCCAGTGGTAAGTACACGGGTTGGGGGTATACCCGAGGTGATTAAAGACGGAGAAACCGGTATTTTGGTCGAACCGCGCTGTCCGGCTGAGCTAGCAGCCGCCATAGAGATGCTCCTCAGGCGGCCATCCTGGGCAGCAGATCTTGGGATGGCCGGAGCAGAGAGAGCCCGTACGCATTTCAGCGCTGAAAGAATGGTGGAAAAAACCCTTGCTGTTTACAGGGAGGCCCTAAGATATGAGGTGCAGTATTAAGGTCGTAACCTCTTTCTGTTTAGCGGCGCTACTCGTATCCTTATCACCAGCCTCATGCTTGGCCGCCACCTCTACCATCAGACAAAGTAAGATACTTATTGTCGCTGTTGACAGTTTGAGTTTGGCTGACGTACTGGGAGAAGATCTGCCTTACCTAAAGTCATTCTTTGCTACTGGTGCCTGGGGACTTATCAATACCAATCAAGGAGGTACCCCAAGCCTGGAGAGCGCCTACCTGACGTTAGGAAGCGGAACACGGGCTAAAGGCTCAGGTAAATCTATCGCTCTATCTCTGACAACAGAATTGGCGGAAGAGGCAGGAGCGGCCACTGAGGTTCATGCGCGCCGCACCGGTTATCGTCTTAGCCAGGATCAAGGGATTGTTCAATTGGGCCTGGCAGCCCTCAAGACAGCGAATGAGAGCCTCAACTACGAAGTTCAAGTGGGTGCCTTAGGCCAGGCCTTGCGCTCTGCTGGCTTAGAAACTGCTGTCATAGGTGTTGCCGATACTCTGCATCCTGAGCGGCACATAATCAATCTGCTTATGGACGAGCAGGGCTACGTTCCTTACGGCAATGTGGGACAAGAACTCCTATCTCGTGACCCAACTGGTCCTTACGGCTTTTGGACTGATACAGCAACCATTATTCAGGAGACAAGAAAAGTATGGGATATAGCTACTGTGATAGCTGTGGAATGGCCTGACCTGTACAGGGCTGAACAGTACGCTGCTTTCAGCTTACCCTCAACAGGAAGAGGGCTGCGGCAGGCTGCTTTGCTACGCCTAAACTCTTTCCTCAGCGAGTTTCTCCCCACCTTTACCGCCCCGGATGTTACCATTCTGCTGCTTTCACCAACTCCCGGTAAAGATAATTACGCCAGCGGCCACCGACTAACACCCATAGCTTGGCGCGGGCCTGGTGTTACACATGGTTTAATAGTATCTCCTACAACCCGCCGTCATGGGTTAGCTGCAAACATTGATATCGCTCCAACCATTCTAGCCCAGATAGGCCTAACCTGGGGGCCCGCTGTCTTGGGTCGACCATTGAGTACACGCTATGACCCTGAGCCACTTCAGAAGCTGGCCTTACTGGAGAAGCGCGCTGTAGCAAGCTTCAACCTTCGTCCCATGATCATACGTCTTTATATCGGCTACCTGATCCTTGTTCTTGCCCTCACTGTTGGGGCATTGTTAGGGCGCAATGAAAGGCTTGCCCAACTAATAAGCTGGCTCCTTCCTGCCGGGGCTGCAGTACCACTGGTTTTTCTCATCCTAGCCGCACTGCCCGTACAACCGCTTGCACCTACAGTTGCTCTTACAGTACTAGCAACAATCCTTATCGTGGTCTGTTTGCGAAGGCTTACCGGTTCCCCCATAAGAACCTTGATCGCCACTGCCATAATAACCGTCTTGCTTCTGGCTTGGGATATAGCTAAAGGACAAAATCTAATAGCCTCATCAATCTTAGGCTATTGTTTTATTAGCGGGGCTCGCTATTACGGAATCGGCAATGAATACATGGGGGTGTTTCTAGGTGCCGCCCTTCCCAGTCTTGGCTACCTCTTGGACCACTACCAGCTTGAACAACAACGCGTCTATCTCACACTGGTTCTTTTCTTGCTCCTCGGCACTGTCTTCTTGGGGGGTAATTCCTATGGCGCCAATGCTGGAGGTATCCTCGCTTTTGTAAGTGCTACAGCACTTGTTGCGTTAGGGTTAAGGTACCCTGAACCCAGGATCAGAGAGATTGTCATTGGCCTTACTTTAGCTATTGTCTTCGTTTCACTTCTGGCATGGTCAGACTGGCATCTGGCAACCCAAACCTCGCACATTGGCCAAGCCGTAAAGCTTGTCACACAATCGGGTTTTGGCAGTGCGAGAGACATCGTTATTCGTAAACTCGGCATGAACTTAAAGCTACTTCGATACTCACTATGGAGTAGGGTCTTGCTCATGCTTCTTATAACCCTGTGTTCCCTGTTTTACGGGCCCTATCGTTGGAAACTTAAGTTTGCGAAGGAACGTCGCCTACTGGTACTTTTTCTGCGAGGGACTGTGGCGGGAATTGTTGTTGCTTTAATTGCTAACGACTCCGGTGTTGTAGCTGCCGCCACAGCACTTCTTTATCCCGTTTCGCTGCTTATCTTGCTGGTCCTACCGAAAGGACCCAGAGAAAAACAGCAAAATCAGCAAGAATTAGCTACAGAGCGCAATTAAACGCAGGAATTCCACCAAAGCCTCTAACCGCCTTAGAATATCTTGACATCGCGCCAGACTCTGTTAAAATCTTAGTTGACCATAATCAAGATATTTGAGGGAGGGCGGGAAATGAAAGCACTGGGGCGTCACATCCTAGCCGAGTTTTTCGGGTGTGATTCCACTCTATTGAATGATCCAACCCAGATTGAAAAGACCTTTGTCGACGCAGCACTCTCTGCTGGCGCAGAGGTTCGTGAGGTAGCTTTTCACCGATTTAGCCCGCAGGGAGTAAGTGGTGTCGTGATCATATCCGAATCTCACTTGGCCATTCACACCTGGCCAGAACTCGGTTATGCGGCTGTGGACGTCTTTACTTGTGGCGATGAGGTGGACCCCTGGGACGCCTATGAATATATACTTTCCGCTTTTCAGGCGGACAAGGTTACCGTAGCTGAGATGAAACGTGGTCTATTCGAGGAGGTTCCGCCAATACCCAAATCCTAAGAGTCAGTACTATTGTCATAAGAAACCCCGTTGAGGGGTTTCTTTTTTTGCACCTTAATGACCACCGTTACATATGCTGGTATGCAGCTCTCCACTCGGAGGTGATACTAGTGACAGTCTTCCTTAGCCGAGGGGCATGCGGTCGGGAGGTAAGAGTCCTACAGGAGAGCTTAGCCTTCCAGCTAGGGGTTCAGCTAAAGACAGACGGTTCTTGGGGTCCCGAGACTGAAAAGTGGCTAAGGCGTTACCAGACAAACCAGGGGCTTGAAGCAACTGGTGTTTGCGACCACAGTACTTGGGAACACTTGCGATTAGGGCTTTGTCCCCCTGAACGTCATGTCCAGCTCCTACTGCCCTGGTCCCTGTTGCAGATTAGGGAGGGAAATAAAGTACTGTTTGCCTCCCCCTATAATGGTTCACCGGGAATCTTGCAGCCAGGTTTTTTTCGCCTTGAACAGCGCGGTAAGGGAAAAGAGAAAAATGTTCTTTGCGTACTAAACAAAAGAGCTGTTCTTTGCACCGCCCCTGACAACAAAAAAAAGAATGCCCTCCATCTGAGAGGAAACTGCTGGGAAAACACAAAGTTGTCTAATCTCCTAAAAGGTGTCACCTGCTGCATTGTGAACCCGCTGGCTTCATGGCCCGATTGGGCACTAGTGACAGAGGGAGGAGATGATGAACAGATAGCAGATAAGCTCGGTATTTCACGCTACCGCCTAAGAAAAAGTATTGTTTCCACCGGCCTCGGTACGGTTATCAAAATACCTATCTGTAGGCCGCCTTGGCCTAGTTTTTTCGCCGTACCAACTGGTGACCCTCAGGGTTGGGAGCCATGGCTTCCGTGGCTGAGAGGAGTTTTCATCTACCCGGAACAAGAGAAAACTTGGGCAGGGCTGGCTAAAGAGCACTCGCTTTCACTTTTTCGCATTGTACCAGGTGGCAGGGAGAAGCTTCCTCGACATCAGAGCTGGTGTTATCAAGCCAAATTACCAGCTGACCTGGTTTATCTTGCCCAACTCAAAGGCAGGCAAAAGGGCATCTCCAGGGCCATAAGCCTGGAGACCGCCTCTTTGGCATCCGAGATGCCTGCCTCATTGCTAGGTGTAGACTGGTATATTCTGGCGTCTCCTTTACAAGACTTTGCCCTAGCCATGAAACACGTCAGGCGCCATCTCAGTCCGACCAAGTTGTTGTTGGCGGCACCCGGTACGGCAGCCTCAGGAGTAGCCCAGACGGTAAAAAGCGAAGGATTGGCAGGTATCGTCTTTACCTCTCCCCCGGATAACCATGACTGGCTTAAAGCTTGGATCGAATTTTAGGGTATCATTTCTAGAAACATAATTACGAAGAGGGCATAGTTTTTAGTACCCTGGGGATTCTTGCAGCCTGAAGAAACTTCAGGATAATACTAAATGGGGGCGGGAGGAGAAATGGATTCGTTGCGAGAAAACCTTGTAAATAATGATCCCCTTACCTTAATACGGGAGGCAAAAGAAGATTGGCACCAAGCGGAACGTTTTTTCTCTGAGGTAACGGACCCTTATCTTGTTGACTTCGCGATATTTTGGGAACGGGCAGCACGTCTACGCTACCTGTACCTGCTCCGACTGCTGAAACGCGACGTATTTCAACTCTCTAAAGAACAGCTTTTTCAAAAGGCAGTGCGCTAGAGGAACGAGAAGTAGAAAGAGGAGATGGCCTTATGCCGGTAAAAAAAGTAGGTATCGTTTTCGGTGGTCAATCTGGTGAGCATGAAGTTTCACTTATGTCGGCTGAATCAGTAATCCAGTTTCTGCCTCGGGATCGGTACGAACCTGTACTCATCGGTATTACCAAATGCGGCGGCTGGCTTACTGAAGGCAATCCTTGGGAAGCCCTCAAACAGGGAACTAAAGACCCCGGTGGCCCAGCACCAACCGCCCTTCTATCTTCACTGGACGTTATCTTCCCTGTTCTCCATGGACCTTATGGCGAAGACGGCACAATTCAAGGACTGTTTGAAATGTGTGGTGTAGCCTACGTCGGTGCTGATGTACTAGCCTCATCTATAGGTATGGATAAGGTCATAATGAAACAAATCTTTCGTGCCAACAACTTTCCGATAGCCGCCTATACCGTAGCCTGGCGTCGCCACTTCGAAGAAGACCCTGAGAGCGTATTGGAAGACATCGTGGCAAAACTTGGTTTACCGGTGTTTGTTAAACCAGCTAATCTCGGCTCCAGCGTAGGCGTCAGCAAGGCTAACGACAAAGCAGAATTGGCCCAAGCCCTGAAACTAGCCTGTAGCTATGACCGTAAAGTAATTGTAGAAGAGTACATTCCTTGTCGTGAGATAGAGTGCTCGGTCTTGGGCAACGATTTCCCTGAGGCATCGATAATCGGAGAGATTGTTCCCCACAATGAGTTCTATGATTATGGCGCTAAATATAGTGAGGGTGGTTCCGATCTTCTTATTCCAGCCCCTGTTCCTGCCGCAGTAAGCGAAGAGGTGCGCGCTCTGGCTGTGGCCGCCTTCCAGGCAATAGACTGTAGCGGTATGGCACGGGTGGACTTTTTCATCCATCGCGACACGGGTCGAGTGATACTGAACGAAATAAACACCATTCCTGGCTTTACTAGATACTCCATGTACCCACGGCTTTGGCAAGCCACAGGGCTATCATATCCCGACCTAATTGATCGCTTGTTGGTCCTCGCATTGGAACGTTTTAGTGACCGGAGGCGAAACGCAACTTGATACCGGGAACCAAGGGGGACAATGAAAGACACTCTAGGGTAAACTAAGGGTATACTATATACTGGTAGTACTTTTGGTATTGTCACTACGTTCTAAGAAGGAAAAGTGAACGATCCTACCGAATTACAGGTAAGGACGAGGCAGTCGAGCCTTGATAAGTAAGGGGGAATCATAATTGAAGGACTATGCAACTGACAAAATACGCAACGTTGCACTGATTTCCCATGGGAGCGCAGGCAAAACCTCCCTGGCAGAGGCCCTCCTTTACACCAGTGGTGGCAGTGATCGGCTGGGACGAGTAGACGAAGGTAACACAGTAGCCGATTACGATCCGGATGAAATCAAGCGTAAAATAACTATCAATGCCGCCTTGCTACCCTGTGAATGGACGGGTCACAAAGTAAATCTACTTGACACCCCAGGTTACGCTGACTTCATTGGTGATGTCATCGGTGCACTCAGTGTTGCTGACGCTGCTTTGGTTCTTGCCTGCGCAGCTTCGGGAGTAGAGATCAATACCCACCGTGTCTGGCGCATGGCGGAGGAAAAAGGCCTTCCGCGCCTCGTTTTTGTCAACAAGCTGGACCGCGAAAATGCAAACTTTACGCGGACCTTGGAGCAAATCCAATCCGAGCTCTCACCGCGGGCCATTGCATTGCAACTTCCCATTGGGCAAGAAGCAAACTTTCGCGGCATTGTTGATCTTGTAAACATGAAAGCCTTCTATTTTGAAGGCACCAAGCTCAAGGAGACTTCCATTCCGGAAGACTTACTTAGCATGGCTGAAGAACACCGGGAAAAACTGATCGAAGCCGCTGCTGAAACCGATGATGAGCTTACCATGAAGTACCTTGACGGCGAAGAGTTGTCTCAAGACGAGATTGTTCAAGGACTGCGCCGCGGCACTCTAGAAGGCAAGCTTTTCCCCGTACTGTGTGGGGCTGCCTATCAAAACAAAGGCTCGCAACTCTTGCTGGACGCCATTGTTCATTATCTGCCGTCACCTCTAGATCGTCCCGCTGTTCCGGCTATGGAAAACGGGGAGGAAATCTTTATTGAGGCTGATCCAAACGGCTCGTTAGTGGCCCAGGCTTTTAAGACAGTGGCGGACCCCTTTGTGGGCAAGCTGACGTACTTCCGCGTTTTTCGGGGCAACTTTACCTCGGACAGCACTGTCTACAACACAAGTAAGGAAAAGGCCGAGAGAGTAGGTCAGGTGTTTATACCAAGAGGTAAGGTCCAAAACCCTGTAAACGCTGTGGGAACTGGAGACATTGGCGCCGTTGCCAAGCTTCAGGAGACAGCTACAGGGGACACCTTGTGCAACGAGAAAGACCGTGGCCTAACCCTGCCTGCGCTTAAGTTCCCTGCGCCCTCTTACTCTGTAGCCATAGCAGCGAAATCTAAAGGTGACGAAGACAAGCTTAGTACTGGCTTAGCACGGCTAATGGAAGAAGATCCAACCATCACCGTTCGTAAAGAAGTGGAAACCCGCGAGTTGATCTGCTCCGGCATGGGCGATGTTCATATTGACGTTACCATGGAACGGCTAAGAAGAAAATTTGGTGTAGAGGTAATCACCTCTACGCCCTCGGTTCCTT
>JAAYHG010000148.1 GCA_012735455.1 Bacillota bacterium | reverse complement strand
GTACATTATTATCACCTATAATCCTGGTATGTTTAGGCCTCCTGTAAAGCGGGACATGGCCTGGGCCATCATGTCTTGTGCCTTGCGCAGGCCCTCATTTGTTGCAGCAACGATCAGATCCTGGAGCATCTCAATGTCATCCGGGTCCACGGCTGCCGGATCGATCTTGATCGACACCACCTCAGGTTTGCCGTTTACCGTCACTGTGACTACACCGCCACCAGCGCTGGCTTCTACGGTGCGATTGGCTATTTCCTCCTGTACCCGCAGCATCTCCTGCTGCATTTTCTGAACCTGCTTCATCATCTTGTTCATATTGTTGGCCATGGGTTCATCACTCCTTGAGGGTTATTGGCGGTCTTTCACCACTACCTTATCAGCTCCAAACAACCTGCGGGCCTCCTCTATGCCTGGCGGCTCGCTTTTTCCTGCTGGCTGAACACTGGGCGTAGCCTGTTGTGCCAGCCGGGGGTAAACTGTAAGCCGAATCTTAAGCACCGCCTCGATAGCTTCTTCCAATGTCTGAAGTTTATCAGGCTGGGCAGCCACCTTCTTGATTCCCTCAGAACTGAAACCAACGTTTAAGGTGGCATCCTCAACGCTTTCAGGTTGACCATAGCGCCACACTGCCTCTACTGCAGGCCCACGGGCTTTGACCTCTTCCAAAATGCGGGGCCAAGTCTCCTTCACAAGGCTCAGTTCGGTCCTGCTCTGGGGTACCGGAGAAAGAGGAGCGGAAGTATCCGCAACTTCGTCAATCTGTAAAGGCTCCTTTTTTTGTGCCGCCCTGGGTCGTGGGGCTGGCGCTGGGGCCGCTTGCACTTGAGAGACCGGGGCACGTGCAGTCGTCTCAGACTCCCCGAGGCATAGCTCGGCCAGCGCCGTCTCCAGCACTATCCAGGGCTGAGCCGCCCAACGCAGCATGCCTTCGTGAGCGGTAAGCTCCTTCAGTGCCTTGGTAAGACGCCCTGTGGACCAATTGGCACCAGCTTGCTTAAGCTCCCTTACCTCATCGGTGCTTATGGATAGCAGTGGTTCTGGATTCCGAAAAACACAAACCAGCATTAGATTGCGCAGCCACAGAACCAGATCTTTAAAAAACAGGCGCGGATCCTTACCCTGTGAACGCAGTTGGTCTATACGCGCCAAAACCCTAGCCACATCCCTTCCACCCACAGCCGCAAGGATCTCTGTTAGGGTTTCACTATCGGTAGCCCCGAGAAGCTCTAGGACCTCGCCATGCTCAACTCGCTGTCCGCTATAAGAAATACATAGCTCCAAGAGGCCAAGAGCATCGCGCATACTACCCTCGGCCGAACGGGCAACAAGATGAGCCGTACGCTCCTCCAGCTCAACTCCTTCCACCTGAGCCACTTCAAGAAGTCGCTTCTTTATAATCTCAGGCGTTAAGCGGTGAAAGTCGAAGCGTTGGCAGCGCGATAGAATAGTGGCTGGAATTCGCTCAGGTTCTGTGGTGGCCAGAACAAAAACCACCCGCTCAGGCGGTTCTTCTAAGGTCTTCAAGAAGGCATTAAAGGCCTCTGCGGTCAACATGTGTACCTCGTCATTTATGTACACCTTATACCGTGCCTCTGTAGGCGAAAGATTCACTTGATCCCGCAGGGAGCGGATCTCATCAATGCCCCGGTTAGACGCCGCATCCATCTCTAGAACATCCAGACAGTAGCCTTCGCGGATGCGCTTACAGAGAGGACACTCGTCACATGGTTCGGGAGTAGGGCCGTGCTGACAGTTGAGGGCCTTGGCCAGTATCTTGGCGGTACTGGTTTTCCCTGTGCCACGAGGACCACAAAAAAGATAAGCATGACCCAGTCGTCCGCTGGAAATGGCATTCGTCAATGTACGCGTCACATGTTCTTGCCCCAGTACTTCGCGGAAAGCCTGGGGACGCCAGGCACGGTATAAACTGCGATAGGTCATAACGCCTTCCCTACCCTCTTATATTACGTCTAGTATTTCGTAGCACCGCCTTTAAAATCCTGCTCATAAATAACGAAGGTAGCCATCAGGCTACCACCATTTCGCAGTTCGTCACCAACTTAATATCTAGAGCAACAACATGGGACATAAAGCCAGACTCTTCATGACTGCAAAGGCTAAAAAATCCTGGTCGTGCACCTGCCTTCGACAGGGCCTTCCGGGCGCTACCACGGCAGCCAGCTCCAGCCAGGCTCACCTGCGGCACACGCAAGGGTTCACTTACCGCTGCTCCCTCCCGGGCCTGACGGGGTTCATGAATTCACGTTGCGCAGGACCCAGCTCTCTTCACCACTTACCGCGGCCGGACCCCACAAGACCAAGCCTCTGGCAGGAATTCAACCCTGCTCTAGCGGGTTGCAGGTACAGGGCACCGCTACCTCCCCGTCTAGCACG
>JAAYHG010000147.1 GCA_012735455.1 Bacillota bacterium | reverse complement strand
GTCGCGTACGGGGATACCCCCTAAACCCAGACAGCGCACCTTAAGATTGGTGCGCCCCAGGCATCGTTCCGGCAGCATCTTTTAACCTCCCTAAAAGATGTAACCCTGCATATTTTATTACCCGTGCAGAAAAAATATCAGCGGGATGTGCAACTATTTGCCAGAAGATCCTGTGGCAGGAGTTCCTATCTACAATTTTAGTTTATAATAGGCTGTGCGGGCAAATCTTGGCACGCATTGTGCGAGGGAGCAATCAGCTTTTATCAAGAGTGAGAAAGACAAATGCTGCCACTAACTGCTGAAAAAGCCAACTTATTGCTGCTTTACCAGTTGTAAGCACTTTTGGTTGTGCTTGATGGAACAGAGAAATTCCAGTAAGATAGAAATAAAAGAGAGGAGGGCTGTCGTGCGTGTAGTGGAAAAACCATGGGGTCGCGAACTCTGGTGGGCCGTAACCCCTGCTTACGTGGGAAAAATCCTGGAGGTGAAGGCGGGCCAGCGCCTGTCTTTGCAGTACCATAAGGAAAAGCTCGAGAGCATGTACTTTGTCAGCGGTAGCGGGCAGTTTGTCTACGGCGAGCAGGTCCTCACCATCGAACCTGGTCTTGCTGTCACCATCGAGCCGGGCACTGTGCATCGCATCATTGCTACCAGCGACGTGACCGTCTTTGAGGTCTCCACTCCGCAGGTAGAAGACGTGGTCCGCATTGAAGACGCCTACGGGCGCAGCCCTTCCCAGGCACAGCCGGTTTAGCGGGTAGTCCCCACTCCCTTTTGGGGAGACTCCCCAAAAGGGGGCATGTTCCCACCAGGGGCAAGTCCCTGTACGAGTACGGAGGTGTAGTTATTGAGACAAGTCGCTGCCATAATGGCCGGCGGTCGTGGCGAACGCTTCTGGCCCCTTAGCCGCCAAGGCCGTCCCAAACAGTTTCTTCCTCTCATCAGCGAGAAAACCATGCTGCAGGAGACGGTGTCCCGGTTGGCACCGCTCTTGGGCTTAGAAGATATCTACGTGGTTACCGGTCAGCAGTATGCACAGTGCGTGGCCGAGCAACTGCCTGACCTCCCGCGGGAAAACATTATCTTAGAACCAGAGGGCCGCGATACCGCCCCTTGCATCGCTCTTACCGTAGCTTACCTCTCCTACCGCTACCCGGGCGAGGACATCACCCTGGCCATCCTTCCCGCCGACCACCTCATCACCAAGCCAGACCACTTCAGTCAGACACTCTCCGGTGCCTTTGCCCTCGCTGCTGCCGAGCCGGTGCTGGTGACGATAGGCATGAGCCCCAACCGTCCCGAGACCGGCTACGGCTACATCAAGTGCGGGGAGAAGGTGCCCTGGAGCGGGCGTCATTTTGTCTACCGTGTCCAGCGCTTCACCGAAAAGCCGGATCGCACCACTGCCGAAACCTTCCTCCAGGAAGGCGGCTTTCTCTGGAACAGCGGTATGTTTGTCTGGCGGCTCTCCACCATCACCCAGGCCTTCCAGCGTTACCTTCCGGAGATAGGGAATGCGCTGTCCACCCTGTGCGCCGCTTGCGGCGCGCCGGATACACTGCCCCAGGTTTTCAGCAGCCTGCCGCGCATCTCCATTGACTACGGTGTCATGGAGAAGGCCGACAACGTTTACGTCATCCCTGGCGACTTCGGCTGGGACGATGTAGGTACCTGGTCCGCCCTGGCGCGGGTCCTGAAGGCCGATGCCAACGAAAACGTTACCATCATGAGCACCAGCGGGCACGCTGTCCACCAGGAGCCTATCCTCCTTGGCTCCAAGCGCTGCGTCATCTCCGGAAACGGCCGCCTCGTCGCTGCCCTGGGCGTGGAAGACCTTATTATTGTAGACACCGAAGATGCCCTGCTCATCTGCCGTCGTGGCCAGGAACAGGAGCTTAAGTCTGTCCTGGAGCAGCTGCGCCGCCAGCAGCTCACCGCGTACTTATAGAGGAGGTACCCTATGGTTAAAGTACACCCTGGTGTTTTCCGCGAATACGATCTGCGCGGTCTCGCCGCCACCGAGCTTACCCCGGACTGGGTCCGAGCCTTTGCTGGTGCCCTGGCCCGCTACTTTGGCCGCTATGGCCTTAGCACGGTTCTTGTGGGTCGTGACAACCGGCTGAGCTCCACCCCCATCCGCGATGCCCTGGTGAGCGGCCTCTCAGCTGCAGGGCTGGATGTGGTGGATATTGGTACAGTTACCACACCGCTTTTTTATTTTGCCCGTATACACCTGAACATTGACGCTGCTGTTATGATCACCGCCAGCCACAACCCGCCCGAATACAATGGCTTCAAGATTGCCCGCGGCCCTGCCACCATCTACGGCGATGAGATCCAGGAGCTGCGGCGCATTTTTGCCGGTTATCTAGAGGAAACCCGGCCCGCCTTGGCCCGCCACGGCAGCGTTCGCACTGAGGACGTATCTTCCGCCTACATCAGCATGCTGGCCGAAAAGATCAAGCTGGGGAAGCGCCGCCTGAAGGTGGCCGTGGACTGTGGCAACGGCACCACCAGCTTTTTTGCAGCCGACTTTCTCTCCCGCCTGGGCTGCGAGGTGCTCCCCCTTTACTGCGAGTCCGACCCCACTTTTCCCAACCACCCACCAGACCCCACCAAGTCCGCCAACCTGGCCGACCTCAAGGACCTGGTTGCCCGTTCCGGCGCCGACCTGGGCCTGGGCTTTGATGGCGACGGGGATCGCCTCGGTGTGGTGGACGAGGCCGGCAACATTCTCTGGGGCGACCAGCTCATGATCCTCTTCTGGCGCGAGATCCTCCCGCGCCACCCTGGTGCCACTGCCCTTGTGGAGGTCAAGTGTTCCCAGGCCCTGGTGGACGAGATCCAGCGCCTGGGCGGCCGCCCGGAGTTCTCCCGCACCGGCCACTCCCTCGTCAAGGCCCGCATGCGTGAGATAGGTGCTGTTT
>JAAYHG010000146.1 GCA_012735455.1 Bacillota bacterium | reverse complement strand
CCCTATGCTCGCGCACTAACAAGGCTTGTCCAGGAGAAAAAACCTAATGTAGTGCTGTTGGGAGCCACAAGTTTCGGTCGGGACTTGGCCCCCAGGGTGGCTGCCCGACTGGAAACAGGACTTACAGCCGATTGCCTTGATCTCAGCCTGGACAAAGATGGACTCCTGGTACAGACCAAGCCATCCTATGGCGACAATGTTATGGTGGACATTGTCATACCCGAACACAGACCGCAAATGGCCACTGTGCGGCCAAATGTCTTCCCCCTGCCAGAGAGATCCACTCGTACAGGCAAAGTTACCACGGCGCCGGTAGATCTGCAGCCGGAGGACCTTATCACGGTAGTAAAGGAAATCATAGCTGAAAAGCAAGAAGCAGCACGGATTGAAGATGCCGACGTGATAGTCTGCGGCGGGAGAGGCATGGGCTCCAAAGAGAATTTCGAACAGTTATACGCCTTGGCCGACGCTTTAGGTGGTGTGGTAGGAGCTACCCGGCCGCCAGTTGACGAAGGCTGGATAGACGGTGCCTTCCAGATCGGACAAAGTGGTAAAATGGTGGCTCCGAAACTTCTAATTACCTGCGGCGTCTCGGGGGCAATCCAGTTTACAGTAGGAATGGAAAAATCCAAGGTGGTAGTGGCCATCAACAAGGATGCGAACGCTCCCATTTTCAACTTTGCAACTTATGGTATTGTGGGCGACGTCAAGGAAATCATTCCAGTCTTGCTGCAAGAGATTAAAGCCACCGCAGAACGGTAAACACCTAGCTGTTCTTCTTGCGGAGATGGTGCTATGTGATGGGCTGATCAATTTGGGCTGTACCCAGATGCATTGTCGGGGCTACAGCCCTTTCTGTATCCTTCAGTCCGTTGGGACTGGAGGTTGGTGATTGAGGAACACACTTTTTTTACAGAGGATACTCCAAAGGTTGTAGAAATACTCAGCCGCAATGCCCTGTTGCTAGGGTGATACAAACTGGCTTTGGGGGAATACCAGAAAGGAAGGTCATGATGCAAATTGCCGTTTATCCGGGTAGCTTCGATCCGATTACTAACGGTCACTTGGACATAATTCACCGCGTTTCCCGTTTGTTTGAGCATGTCATAGTAGCAGTAGGTCGGCAGGAACACAAACAACAGCTTTTCACTTTTGAAGAACGCGTCGAGCTGATAAAGTCGCTAACTGCTGAGATACCCAATGTGGAAACGGAAAGCTTCGATGGCCTTCTGGTTCATTACGTACGCCGTAAAGGAGCCAATGTAATTATCCGTGGCCTGAGGGCTATTTCTGATTTTGAGTACGAGTTTCAACTGGCCTTAGCGAACAAGAGACTGGATGACAATATAGAGACTTTATTTATGATGACAAGCTCCGAGCACAGTTTCCTTAGCTCTAGCATCGTTAAAGAAGTTGCCAGCCATGGAGGTAGTGTTCAGGACTTGGTACCACCTTTGGTGGCAGCAAGATTGGCTCACAAATATCAGGCGGATACAGGCTAGCTTCTTCCCGCTAAGCTCCCCATGGACCCGCCACAGCAGGGAAAGCCGCGTTGAGATTCGTCACCGGATACGCCATAAATTAAGGTGTTCGCAATCGACCAACAGCGTGCGTAACGTGAAAAAACGGAAACCGCATAGATCGGAGAACAGGCGGTCGCCAGTTTTTCTGG
>JAAYHG010000145.1 GCA_012735455.1 Bacillota bacterium | reverse complement strand
GCTCAAGAGGGCATCTTAAACCGCAGACCTTGTCACTTAATAGTCTAGGCCCGCGGTTAGAAAATATGTTTTTCAACTCCTCTTCCTCTTCGACACCGCCTGTTAATTTCCTGCTATTACGGTTTCGAACAATTTAAGAGCGCGGTCTTACGTAAAGACCCCGCTCAAGCTCTAATTTCTTGTCATTTTTACAGGTTTTCTTCTTTTTAGGCTCGCAAGAATCTGGGGGAGAGCTACCAAAGCCGCCTCCCGTCCCCGTCGGACCAGCTCTTGCCCCCGATCTAGGCGAAAGGGATTAAAGTGCCCCACATCAGGGCGAATAAAGACATCGGCCTCCCTGGCCTTAAGGCGCATTATCTCTTCTTGCATGATATCTATGGCCTGCATGGTTATCTCTGGCAGTGTACGTAAGCGGCTCTTACTAAGATTTGCGCCTACATCCACTGCCACTACCACAGCAGGTCCCATACTCCGGGCCACACGCACCGGTACCCGGTCCACCAGCCCACCATCAGCCAGAAGCCTGTCCCGATAAGTTACGGGAACAAAAACTCCCGGTATAGCACAGCTGGCAAGTATCGCTTCCACTAACTTCCCTTCCCGGAAAACCACCTCTTGCCCTGTTTTTAGGTCAGTGGCTACTACTGCCAGCGGGATTCTGAGATCGTCGAAGGTTTTTCCCCGCAGGAAAAGATTAAGCAGACCACGTAGCTTATCACCACCAATGAGGCCCCCGCGCCCCGGCAGGACAAAGTCCGCCAGGTGCTTAAGCCTAAGGTTAGAGGCTACTTTTTCTAGCTCTCTTAAGTCTACCCCTGCAGCATAGAGTGCACCTACCAACGCACCGATACTGGTGCCCGCCACATAGTCGGCCTCGATTCCAGTCTCTTCAAAGACCTGTAAGACACCAATGTGTGCCAGCCCACGAGCCGCACCTGCGCCCAGTGCCACGGCCAAACGGGCTCTTGCCACTTGAACCACCTCCTAACCGCAACAGCGCAGAAGGCATATTGACGAGCTCTCTTCAATATAATCTGTAGGGAATAGTAGAGCCCGGCAATAAGGGGGCGCTAGAATGATTCGTCTTCCCAGCAAGAATCGTCTCAAGGGTTACCTCTGGGCCTATACCATGGCTTTAGTAGCGGTTTGCCTTACCATTTGCATGGTTCGTTTTCCAGAAGTGGCCTTCCAAGCAGCAGTTCATGGCCTTAAGGTCTGGTTTGAGATCGTTTTTCCGGCTCTGCTTCCTTTTTTTATTGGGTCCGAGATCCTTATGGGTCTCGGTGTGGTACACTTTATGGGCGTTCTCCTAGAACCATTTATGCGACCACTCTTTAACATCCCTGGTGTCGGTTCCTTTGTCATGGCCATGGGCCTGGCTTCTGGTTATCCCATTGGTGCTGTCCTCACCGCCCGCCTTAGGAAACAAAAGCTCTGCACCCGGGTCGAGGCGGAACGGTTGATGTCCTTTACCAACACCGCCGATCCTCTCTTTATGATTGGTGCAGTAGCTGTGGGTATGTTTGGGATTGTTCAGCTAGGAGTGGTCCTTACCATTGCCCACTATATTGGGGCACTCTTGGTTGGCTTAGTGCTACGATTCTACGCGGCCAACGATCGCGAACGGATTCCCCAGGACAGCATTCAAGGTAACGTCTTTGTCAGAGCCCTAAAGGCCCTTTACCGTGCCCGGGTAGAGGACGCCCGGCCCTTTGGCCGTCTATTAGGAGACGCCATCAAACAGTCTGTAAATACCCTCTTAGTGGTTGGCGGCTTTATCATTCTCTTTTCTGTTCTCATTCAAATGGCCACCACAGTAGGCTTTACCGCATTCATGGCCAAAGCCTTTGGCCGGTTGCTGACCCTTTTTGGCCTGAGCGAGGGCCTGGCCTCATCCTTGGTAAGCGGTTTCTTTGAAATCACCATTGGCAGCGACTTGGTGGCCCGGGCGGCCGACGCCAGTGGCACTGTACTGCCACTACTGCAGCGAACAGTTGTGGCCTCGGCCATCATCGCGTGGAGCGGTCTGTCTGTGCACTTTCAGGTGGCAGCCATGATCAACGAAACAGATATCAGGATGACACCCTATGTTGCCGCACGCGCGCTGCACGCCGTTTTCTCCGCGCTGGCTGCCTATTTTCTCATGCCTCACCTTATGAAAGCCAGCGCACCCTTTGCCACCATTACAGTCCCAGTGTTTTCACCTGGTACTCTCACAGCGGCCACCTCTTTTTGGCGCTGGCGTCTGCTCCACCTGGGTATCTACCCTCTTCTTTTGCTTCTCATACTCGGCCTGGTCCACGCCACCTTCACTACCTTGCGTGCAGCCAGCATAACTACCTTCTTCTTTCGCCGCTAATCGGTCACTCCCGACTCTTCAGTGCCTCACGCCCCTGTCGGATGCTGGCTAAAGCATGGGTCAGGTACTCGTCCAAGCGCGTGAGCACCCCATCTGCATATTCGTTAGCCCCAGCCCGGATCTCCCGGGCTGCTTTTTGTGCTTCAGCCGTAATTTCCTTAGCCTTTTCCTGGGCCTGCCTTATTATCTCATGATCCTCTATCATTTTACTCACATAAGCCTGGCCCTGTTCAGCCATCTTCTTGGCTTCCTCTTCGGCCTCCCTCAAGTAGCGCTCCCGCTCTTTGAGCAACCATCGTGCCTGTTGTATCTCCTCAGGCAGCGTGTTTCTGAATTGCTCGATAAGTTCTATCACCTCGTCTTCGTTGAGAACCAACTTGCCTGTGAGCGGGATGCGGGGCGCCCGTTCAATCAGTTCTTCAAACTGGTCCAGCTGATCTAAGATGTCCATTGTTTCTCCCCCCTAGAGACGTGTTTTGGCTAACCCTATAGCGGTCCCAGAGCTTCTTTTCCACCACTTCGGGCACCATGTCCCGGATGCAACCACCATAACTAGCCACTTCTTTTACAATACTGGAGCTGAGAAAGCTGTACTCCGAGCTGGTCATCATAAATAGGGTTTCAATCTCATCGTCTAACTTCTTGATGGTCAAGGTCATTTGGAACTCATAATCAAAGTCAGATATGGCTCGCAATCCGCGGACAACAATATTTGCTCCACGGCTCTTGACGTATTGAACCAAGAGCCCGTCAAAGCTGTCTACTTCCACATTGGGAAGGTCTTCGGTGACTTTCCGGAGCATGGCCACCCTTTCCTCAGTAGAGAAAAGCGGTTTCTTGCTTGCCTGGCGTCCTACAGCCACAATCACTCGATCAAAAACCCTGGACGCACGGCAGATGATATCCAGATGACCGTTGGTCACCGGATCAAAACTGCCTGGGTAGACAGCAATTCGCATTAGGACCTTCCTTTCACTATTGGTAACTGCGCCGGATCGCATTCCGCTAATTCCTTACCCTTTGGGTCCATCCGTAGAAAGTGATCTCACTGTCGCCGTAGCTCTCGAACCGCACCCGGACCAAATCCTTATAACGCTCTGGCGGCGAGTCTCCACGAGCATGCTCCAAAACCAGGTATCCGGAAAGCACAAGTACGGCAGGGGATAACTCTGACAGAAGGGCCGGTAGCCTGTCCCAGTGATAGGGTGGGTCGGCGAAGATAAGGTCAAACGGACCTCGAGCGGCTGCTTTTTGCCTTAAGAACCTTACGGCTTCGTCTTTAACCACACAGGCGCGGCCGGAAAGATTGCAGCTGTCAAGGTTGGCCCGTATCGTGGCAAGGCTACCCGGGTGGTTGTCCACGAAAACCACCTGTCGCGCTCCTCTGCTCAAGGCCTCAATCCCCAGTGCTCCAGTGCCAGCAAAAAGGTCCAGCACCAGGGCTCCTGGTACTTTGCTTTGGAGAATATTAAAGAGAGCTTCCCTTACCCGGTCAGACGTAGGCCTAACCCTCTGACCCCGGGGGCAGGTTAATTTTCGTCCCCGCTCAGTCCCAGCAATGACCCGCACGCCATTCATCACACCATTTACTAGTATTCGACCATCTTTTTCATATTGTACCACATACCTGCGGCCAAAACTACCATATTCTAGGGGGGAGATCAAACAAGAGGCGCGTAGTGCGCCCCTTGCAGTAACTCCGCCTTAGAGCTTCATTTCCGGTATAGGTCCTTCAACAACAAGGTCTGCCTCTGTCACTGCCTTAACTTGATCTACCGTTACACCTGGTGCCACTTCCCTCAGGTACAATCCTGACGGCGTCACTTCCATAACCGCCAGTTCGGTGATAATGAGATCCACCGCTTTAGCTGCGGAAAGAGGCAAAGTGCACTTCTTGAGGATCTTGGAACGACCCTTCTTGTCGGTATGTTGCAGAGTACAGATAACCTTCCTTGCCCCTACCAGAAGGTCCATGGCGCCGCCCATACCGGGTGAATACTTGCCAGGGGCTATGGGGAGAGCCCAGTTGGCAATGTTACCTTCTTGGTCTACCTCCAGGGCACCAAGGATGGTGGCATCCACGTGGCCGCCCCGGATAAAGGCAAAGGATGTGGCAATGTCAAACGTAGATCCGCCCGGTAACACCCGCGTAGGCTGGCAGGCTGCGTCTGAGGTATACGGGTCTTCTTCACCCAGTTTAGTTACAGTCTCAAAACGGAGGATGCCGTTCTCAGCCTGGAGTATGACCTCTACCCCCTCAGGGATATAAGCGGCGGCCTGTACCGGAATGCCGAAACCTAAGTTGACAACGAAACCATCCTTAAACTCTTGTGCCGCTCGACGAGCTATCAGTTCACGCGCATCCATTAACGTCTCCCCCTTTACGCCAGCTTTTTCGCCCAGAGTTGGCGGTAGATCTCTCGTGTTTTCTCTTCTCCGTAACCCTTAACCACGGCATCTACCAGGATCCCAGGTGTGCCTATACGATCGGGCTCTAACTCACCTGGTTCCACAACATAATCCACCTCGGCAATGACATAGTCGGCTGCCAACGCCATGATTGGGTTGGAACTTGGCGTCCCGCGGTAGAGTATGTTGCCCATAGTATCCGCCTTGTAGCCGCGAATGATTGCAACATCAGCCCTTACAGCCGTCTCCAGCAGATACTCCCTACCGTTCAAGGTAATCTTCTGTTTCCCTTCCTCCATTAGGGTGCCGACGCCAGTGGGGGTAAGGATGCCACCTAGGCCGGCTCCACCGGCACGAATTTTTTCGATCATGGTCCCCTGGGGGTAGTATTCAACCTCTAGCTCGCCGTTCTTGTATTGCTCCACCGCAGCGGGGCAGGTACCAATATGCGAGCCGATAAACTTCTTAACTTGGTGATTCTCGATCAGCTTGCCCAGGCCAAAGCCACCACCGGGATAAGCGTTTACCACTGCAATTAAGGTGAGGTCTTTAACGCCCAATTCCATCAGACGGTCAATGGCGGCGATAGGTTCATTGTTACCAATGAATCCACCTATCATGAGCGTCATGCCATCCTTGATGTGGCTCAGGGCTTCATCCATTGCAATTTCCTTGGACTTCATCTTATGCACTCCTTTCGATCTCTATCAAATCCAAGGGAGCCTAAGACCCCCTGCCTACTCACTCGCGCCAAGCTCCTGCAGTAGAGCTGGAATCACATCGCGTACATCGCCAACAATACCATAAGTTGCAAAATTGAAGATGGGAGCACTAGCGTCTTTGTTAATGGCCACAATCACTTTGGACTTTTCTATGCCCACGGTATGCTGCACTGCACCCGAGATACCGCAGGCTATGAACAGCTTGGGGGCCACCGTCTTACCACTCTGCCCTATCTGATAGGCCGCGTCAATCCAACCCTCATCCACCGGCGGACGAGTAGCTCCAACTACTCCTCCCAGGGCATGGGCCAGCTTTTCCAACAGAGCGAAGTTCTCGCGGGAACCCATGCCACGCCCCCCAGCGACAATTACATCCGCCTCTTCTAGCTTGGACGCCTGCTGCTCTTCCACAATGATCTCCCGCACGCGGGTGGTAAGATCTGACGCTTCGAGCTCCACGGACACCTCTTCAACCTTAGCGGACCGACCTTCTTGCTTCTCCGGTAGCGGGAAAACATGAGGGCGAACAGTGGCCATTTGTGGGCGGTGTTCCGGGATAACGATATCCACCATGACGTTGTCGCCGTAAGAGGGCTTGGTCTGGACTAGGAGACCGTCTCTGTCTAGGATGAGTTCCAAACAGTCAGCCGTAAGCCCTGTCCTCAAGCGGCCAGCCACACGCGGAGCCAGGTCGCGGCCTTGGCTGGTGGCTCCCAAAAGGACAATAGCCGGTTTGCGTGCCCCGATTAGTTCTGTGAGAACCGCCGTATAAGGCAGCGTCCGATACTGGGCCAGCTCAGGGTCCTGGGCTAAGAGAACCGTATCAGCTCCATACGCCGCCAACTGAGCGGCTAGGGGCGCCACATCGGCACCCAGGAGAACAGCCGTTACCGTACCATCACAGGACTGAGCCAACGATCGCGCTTTACCCCAGAGTTCCAAAGTGCCTCCCGCCAGGACACCGCAATTGGTTTCTGCAACAACCCAAATATCCTGCATGCTAACAGCCCCCCTGAACCTGAAGGAGTTTGTTTCCCTTCAGTTTTCGTACTAACGTTGCGGCTGCAACCTCCGGATCACCGGAAAGCATCTCCACATGTGAGACTCGTTCAGGGGAGAAAAGACGAGCTACCCGCGTCGGGGATCCTTTGAGCCCGATCTTATCCTCATCCACATCCAGGTCTTGGGCCGTCCAAACAGTGAGCGGTTTCTTGGCCGCCCGCATAATGCCAATGGGTTTGGGGTAGCGAGGAGTGTTGATCTCACTTCCCACAGTTATTACAGCGGGAAGGGGTACTTCCCACACTGCTGTACCCTCTGCACTCTCACGCCAGGCCACTGCAGACTTGCCGTCGCACTCTAGTTTCTTCACCATGGTCACCTGGGGCAGACCTAACTCTTCAGCCAGCATAGGGCCCACCTGCCCCGTATCGGCATCCACAGCATGGCGACCGCAGAGGATTAGATCGTAGGGCGGCAACAGACGCTTAATCCCTTTGGCCAAGGTATACGCCGTGGCTAAGGTATCAGCACCACCTAATGCTCGATCACAAAGCAGGTACGCCTCGTCGGCACCCATGGCCAAAGCCTTGCGCAAGGCATCTTTGACCTGTGGGGGGCCCATACTGATCACACTTACCTTGCCACCAAACCTTTCGCACAGCCTAAGCGCTTCCTCAAGGGCATGTGCGTCGAAGGAGTTTATGGTACTCTCCGTACCTTCGCGGATTAGGTTATGTGTTACCGGGTCCACGCGCACATCCAAGGTTGCTGGCACCTGCTTTATGCACACGACAATATGCAACAACGACACCTCACACTATGCAAAATCTCTTAGGGTACTTGTACCAATCACCATGCGCAGCACTTCGGAAGCACCCTCGCCGATCTCAAGGAGCTTTGCATCGCGCAGGTACCGCTCTACCGGATAGTCACGGGTATAACCGTAGCCGCCAAGGATCTGAATAGCATCCTTAGTGGCCTTCATGGCAACCTCAGCGCCTACTACTTTGGCCATGGCCGCCTCCTTGGAGTATCGCTGACCCTGATCGCGCAGCCAAGCAGCTCGGTAGGCCAGCAGGCGTGCCGCTTCAATACCCATGGTCATATCAGCAATCTTAAACTGGATGGCTTGGAGCTTACTGATGGGCCCTCCGAAAGCGTGCCTCTGGTTGGCATGGCGGGCGGCAGCTTCCATAGCAGCGGTGGCACAGCCTACCCCCATGGCCCCAATGCAGGCCCGCCCGAAATCCAGAGTCATCATAGCCACCTTAAAGCCTTCGCCCTCTTTGCCCAGCATATTCTCAGCCGGAACACGGCAGTTGTCCATGATAAGCTCTGTTGTTACAGATCCGCGGCAGCCCATTTTATCCTCTTTCTTGCCGATGCTAAAGCCAGGCATACCTTTCTCCACAATAAAAGTGGTGATTCCACGTGCACCCTTCGTCTTATCGGTCTTAACAGCAATAAGGTAAATATCCGCTGCACCACCATTGGTTATGAAGGCCTTTGTTCCATTCAGAACCCAAAAGTCGCCATCACGGACTGCAGTGCTTAGGATGCCAGCAGCATCGGAACCTGCGCTCGGTTCTGTCAAAGCAAAGGCCCCGAGCTTGGCGCCACTCACCAAGTCAGGCAAATACTTGGCTTTCTGTTCTGGGGTTCCATGGGCAACAATAGGATCAACCCCAAGCCAGTGGGCATCCAGAGTAAGGGCAACGCTGGAAGAACCCCGGGCCAACTCTTCAATGGTGATGGCACCGGCTAGAGCTCCCATACCAGCTCCACCGTACTCCTCTGGATATGGAATACCGAAGAACCCATTTTCCGCCATCTTCTTGATGATATCCCAAGGAAACTCACCGGTGCTATCCATTTCGGCATCGCGTGGGGCTACCTCTTTTTCCGTGAATTCACGTACAGTTTTGCGCCAGAGTTCCAGCTCTTCGCTCAGTTTGAAATCCATCGTCTGACTCCCCCTATTTTTTTCTTTTTTCCTCCCCTCACCAAAATCTCTATAGTGAGTGGAAGCACCCATACCTTTTGCAACTTTCATGCCAAACTTACAAACAAGTTGAGAAATACGAACGGCCCGTTACTTTGACGGGCCGTTAACAAAACCAAATTGTTACGTCTATAACATGGGAAT
>JAAYHG010000144.1 GCA_012735455.1 Bacillota bacterium | reverse complement strand
GGTGCGGAAAGGCGTTGGGTTTGGTAAGAATCCCGCCCAGCAAACCAGCTATTGGAAGCAAGGCGCTCCAAATTGTAAAGACCAGTTTTTCTCCGGGATTGTACTTGCCGTAGGGCGGTTCCACTGGGCGCAACAAGAGGTAATAGCCTGCCAGCTGCGGTAAGGACTTGAGGTCCTTGAGCCGCACTAAGAGGTTGCGCCAATCCCCACTCACCAGGGCATAGTACAGCCGGGCCACCAGGTTAAAAACGAAGATGCTGGCTGCGGAGAGGTGTATGCGGCGGGTTTGCGCCAGGGAGCGAAAGCCGAAGCGCCGATCTGGAAAGGCGACGTTGAACCCGCTGTAGATCAAAACCAGCACCGTGATTGCGTTTGCCCAGTGAAAGAAACGTACGGCTCCAGTGTGTCGCAGCCGAGACATTTTCATTCCCCTTATCTTGATGTGACTCTTTCCTTCATCAGTCAAAACACGCGCCACAGCTTGGTTCCATGCGCTGTGCTCATATGCACAGCGCATGAGTAACAGGGATCAAACGAGCGCAAAATCCGTCCCGCTTCGGTGGGATTCTCCGGGTCCCGCACCCGCGTTCCTTCCAGTGCCTTCTCAACCGGCCCAGGCTGCCCGGTGGCATCTGCCGGGGAGTAGTTCCAGGCCGAGGGCGTGATTATCTGGTAGTGTGCAATGCGCCCGCCCTTTATCATCACCCAGTGCCCCAGCGCCCCGCGCATGGCTCCGGTGAGCCCTACGCCGGTTGCTTCCTTTGGTACCTTGAAGTCCCGGTATGTGGGCTCCCCGGGCTTAAGCTGCCTGAGCCACTCCTCCGTCAAGTCTGTGAGCAGCAGCGCTTCCTTGGCGCGGGCAAAAAGTCGGTCCAGGGTAGAGATGCCTCGGCGCCAGTATCCGTTTACCCACATCCGCGCCAGCGGTCCGGTTTCGTAAGCTTTCCCATCGTAGCGGGGGGCCTTGATCCAAGAGTAGGCACCCTCTTTCCCTGGCTCTGGCTTGGTGCTGCCGTGTTCTGGTTTTTCTGTACCGGTACCGCTGTACCAAGAACGGGTTACGTCTTCGGTTATGCGTTTTGGGTCCAGCTCCAGCACGCGTCTGTTCTCCACACGTCCCGCAGCCAGGGCCACCTTGCCGGTATTACTTACTCTGAAGCTAGGGAAGGCCAGGAGGCGACCGTAGCCGCGTCCAAGAAGCCAGTACTCGGGATAGAATTCTGCCACAATCTCAAGGTCGGGCCACAGACGCTCGTTTAGGAAGTGGCGCAGGCGGGCCACCATGCTCAACGATGCCATGACTCGTTCCGCTGTCGGCGGCAGCGGAAAGCCGCCGGCAATCAGGCCGTGCTGGTGCGGAGCCTTGCTGCTCAAGAGGCCGGCCAGCTCGTGGGCCAGGATGCGCATTTTCATGGCCTCGCTGTAACTCTCCACCAGACGTTGGTTTTGTTTCTGGGGCAGGCGATAATCCGTAATGGGGTTGGGGACCAGCGGCGGAACAGGCGGGCCGCGGAAGTAGTCGGGCAGCGCCAGCATGTACATGAAGGTTATGTGGTTCATCAGGACGTCGGCCGCAAAGGCTATGTTACGTAGCAGCAGTCCGTTTTGCGGAACCTCCACTTTGGCAGTGTCTTCCAGCGCCAGGGCTGCTGCCACCCCGTGGGCGGCAGAACAAATGCCGCAGATGCGTTGTGTGAGGTAAGGGGCGTCCCGGGGATCTCTTCCCTCCAGGATTTTCTCAAAGCCGCGGAAATAGAGACTTGTGCTGCGGGCCCTTACCACCACGCCTTTCTCAAGCTCCAGGGTCAGTGTGGCGTTGCCGTGTACGCGCTCCACCGGATTGATCACTACTTTTCTGGTCACTTACTCCTGCCACGTCCCTTTCTTATCCGGATACCAGGCGTGGCGCTTGAGACGCAGCGCCGCCAGGACCTTGCCCGGGAGGGTCTTGGTACCGCGGGGTGCTACTTTGGGGAGACCACGCTTCAAGGTTTCAGCCAGGCGGCCGCTTCCCCAGGTCAAAGCCAGGTGGGCACCGATACCCACCCCTGTAGCCAGCCCTGCTGCCCGTGCTACCCGGTTGGCTGTGGTTATTACTCCGGGAAGCCTGATGTCCGGCAGGTGCTCAAAGAAGGGTTCCATCTCATCCGGGAAACCGGGAGTGGTGCAGCCGATGCAGGGTGTGTTGTCTTCCACAGGCCAGTTGTGGCCGCTGTTCCACTGGCGAATAGGACAGTCTGCGAAGGTCACCGGTCCCTTACAGCCCAATCGGTAGAGACAGCCCTCATCACCGAGATGGCGGGCAAAGATACCGTTCTCGAAGTACTGCCGTCGCGTGCATAAGTTGTGTATTGTCCGGCCAAAAAAGTCCGTGGGCCGACCGTCCGCGTCGAGCTCCGGCATGCCGTACAGCAGCAGATGGGCCAGGGTGCCCACTGCCCAGTCCGGGTGGATTGGGCAGCCGGGAACGTTGATCACCCGGCGCTTAGGGAGTACCTTTTGAACCCCCACGCAACCGGCCGGGTTAGGGTACGCCGCTGAGGGTCCACCCCAGGCAGCACAGTCCCCCACAGCCATAACATAGCGTGCCCGCTCGCCCAGGTGTTTTATGGCCTGGTAGGCAGTGAGGGGTTCGCGGCGCGCGGCGGGGCCGAGGAGGCCGCGCTGGGTACCGACAACGGTAAACCCTTCCGTGTTCCCGACAGGAATGGCACCCTCCACTATCAGGATGTAGTTGCCGGCTTCACGGGTATAAAGGTCGTACATCACCTGCATGGCGGTATTGCCACCGGCGGCCATGAGGATGTAGTGGTAGCGAAAGTCCACCAGGTACTTCATGATTTCTTCCATGGTAGGGCTGGTGGCGTTTTCGAAGGATATGGTATCTCCGGTACAGGAGAGGGCCTCGATCCAGATCACAGGTAGCTTGGGCTGCTTTGTAAGCATCCTGTCCAGCTCTGGCTTCAGTGCATCTGCCAGGTAAGTATAGGCCTTCTTCCCTGCCTGGAGCAGAGTGCGGAAATCCTCGTATTGCAGACGAAGCCCTCCTTTCCACCAGTGTTAGTCATTACCAACATGCCGGGGCAATATGTGCTCCCACGCGGTTTACTTGCCCCGCAAAACCCTCCCCTTGAGAGGCATGACCGAGGTGGTCCGCTGCATACAAACTGGTGTGTTGGTACATCCTGAAGGGGAGATGGGTCTGTAAAGGAGTACCGGCATGGATAAGAAGGAACTAGAAAAAGCCCTGGGTCTTTTCCTGGCCTTGGAAATGGAACAAGTCAGCCTTTACCAGGTACAGGCAGCGCAGACCGCCGATGAACACAGCGCTATGGCCCTAAAGCACTTTGCCCAAATCGAGCAGGGCCATGTGGACAACATCGGTGCTGCTCTCCAGTCTCTAGGTGGAGAGCCCGGTCTCCTGGCAGCTGTCAGTCCCACTTTTGGGAAAATCGCCGGGCACATGACAGAGGTCACGGGCCTGGTTAACCTTCTTCGAGCCAACATCATTATTGAAACCTTCGCCACGCGGCACTACCGCTACCTTATTGATCGCGTAGAAGACCCTGGTTTGCGCGAACTCCTCTACATGAACATGATCGACGAGGAACTGCACCGCGCCTGGATGATTGACAAGGTCAGAGAACTCACCGGCGCCGATGAAGAAAAAAAGAAACTCCAGTGAGGAGTTTACCCATGTCTTGTGGACTTGGAACTTACATATTTGTCCCCAATGCTGTATAATATGGTAGAGAGGATAACCTTAACCAACTTAATACCTCGCCAGGTGCACGTGCTTAAAAGGGAAACCGGTGCAAATCCGGTGCGGTCCCGCCACTGTAAACGGCGTTCTAGCTGCCCACAAGCCACTGGGAAACCGGGAAGGCGGGCAGGGGTAGCCGTGAGCCAGGAGACCTGCCGGCGAGGAGTGGAAACCTACTTCACGCGGATGAAGGAGGTGGAGCACATGTGCGCCGCCAGAGTAACCCCACCAACGTGAGTAGGTGGGGTTTAGTTTTACCCTTACCTACAAGCTGTCTTATCCGGTACCAAATGCATTAAGGAGATGAGTGACCATGCGACGTATACTGGCTCTATGCCTGAGCCTGATCTTAACTCTATCCTGGCTGCCAGCCATTCCTAACCTGGCCCAGGCTGCCCCTCAAGCGGGCGATATTGGTTTCTTTTGGGATTCCCCTGGCTCCAGTTATGGTATCTTTGCCACGACGCGGGCCCTGGACGCCCTGGCTACTCTCCAAGAGGTATATGAGAGCGATCCGGATTTGGTGCAACCTGTTGAATTGGGGCAAAGCATCGCTCTCGCCAGGGACTACCTGATGACCCAGAACGACGCAGGTGTCTGGACTGACAAGCTCGCCGGTGATTGGGCAGCTTTAGCTGTAGCCAAGGCTGGTGGTGATATACAGCCTCACCTGGCTTCGCTTCAGGCGGACCTAAGGCCAAAGAGTTTTGACCCCGATATAGAAAACCCGGTTCCCACGACGGATCTTGCGCGCTCTTTGCTGGTTGCGGCGAGTGTCTACGCCGAGTCGCCTGATCTTGCCGCTTTTGCCGACAAAGAAGGTAAGACCTTGTGGCAAGCACTCCAGGAGAGAACAGTAACAGAAACGGTCTACCTTGATGACCACGATGTGGAGCTTATGCGCTTCGGACTTTTTACAGAAGGTGACACCCTGAATGCCACAACATACGCGATAATAGCCCTGGATGAGGTTGATAAACTAGATATAGATGACGAGGATCGCCAGAAAGTAGTTGACTGGTTACTGGCAGCTCGTATCGGACAGGGATGGGGCTGGCAACCGGTGTGGGCTTGGGATGAAGACCTAAACTATGGTCCTCCAACTCCCGATCCTGATTCCTCGGCGTCTGCTATCCGCGCCCTGGCATCGCTTGCCCCTGAAGATGAAGAGGTTCGAGAAGCTATTGCCGGTGCATTCCAGTACCTGCAATCTTTACAGGGAACAGATGGCAGCATTACTTCCTGGGGCAGTCCTTCAGCAGCGTCAACGGCAGAAGTGATTATTGCCCTTTTGACCAGTGGCGAGGATCCCAGTACATTTCAACGAAATGGAAAATCCCTGGTGGATGGATTGCTTGGACTCCAGCAAACGGAGCCCTATGAACCACCGCAGGACCCTTCAACCCCTGCTACTGTAACAGTTTCTGTTGAGGTACGCGGTCAAGGGAAGTCGTTTTTCTCCGGCACCGTCTCGTTGGCGGCAGATAAAGCCACCCCTCTCGAAGCACTGAAGAAGACTGACCTGGACTATTCAAAGCGAGGTAGCTATGTCTCGAAGATCGAAGACCTGGAAGAGCAAGGTTCGGCTGGTTGGAAGTATGCCGTCAATGGGGAGGTACCTTCTGCCCCCGCCGATGGGTACCTATTAAGCGATGGGGATGAACTGGTCTGGTTCTACGCCTCAAGTTACCTAGACAGCGGCGGTTT
>JAAYHG010000143.1 GCA_012735455.1 Bacillota bacterium | reverse complement strand
GGCTCAACCGTTCTGCAAACGATGCAACGAATTGGGGCGGCAGGTGCTGTACAATTAGGATAGCAGCTCCGAAACTTGTCGGTAGTTTACTGAGTAAGTAGGACAATGCCTTCGGTCCTCCAGTAGAAGCAGCTAGTGCCACTACTTTGAACCGTGTGCTAACCCTAGCTACACCCGACCCCACTTTAGAGCAACCCCTTTTGGCGTAATTCCAATTGGCGTTGAAAGATGTGCCTTACAATTCTATCCTGGTCCGTGCGTTTAATATTGGTAAATTCAGCGCCCACCCGCACCTTCTCACCAATGTCCTCGGGACAACAACGAGTAACCTTTGCCCGGCAAACCACCTTTTCAGGCAGGAACAACTCAACTTCCAAGGTTGTTCCCTCAGATACTGCACGCTCCAATAGAAATAGACAACCGCCGCCACTAATATCCAGAGTCTCTGTCTTTGCTTCCCAGACAACCTGCTCGTTAGAATCATTTTTTTCGAGTACCTGTACTGTTAGAGGAAGTCGCTCCTCGAAACGCACAAACCTACGACGCTGCACCCGACTAAAGGATTCCGGGCGCTTGACCACCAACACGGGCTCCGGGAGAAATTGCCTTTCTAATACCTCAGTGATGAAGGACAGTGGCCAAGCAACCACCCGTATCTTCTCTCCCACTCTGAATGGTACAAATATCCCCTTCGCTAGAGGGGCCGCCAGGTCCAGAGTGGTGTCAGTTACCGCGGCCACATAAGAAGAGTAAGTCTCGCATTGCTCGTTCACCTGTTTTTCGATTTGAACCCTTTCGTTAAGCCTCAATAGCCCGTTCTGCGGCATTTTCGTCCTCCTAATGCAATAGAAAGCGTAGTCGGGAAATAAAAGCAGAAAACCCGCCAACCGAATTAATACTGGACTCCCCAATAAGTCTACCGGCAATGGCCCTCACTTGCCGAGCGGCAAGAGACTGAGGTGCAAAATGCAACAAGGGTTCTTGCTTAAGTACTGCCGAACGCACGGTGTTGTCTTCCGGGATGTAACCCAAAAAATTGAGTGAAGCACCAAGAAACTGTTGCACTACCTGCTGCAGATTGTTCATTACCTGTGTCCCTTCTCTAGGACTACGGACACGATTTACAACCAAATGAAGACGCAGTGCGGGGTTTCTTCTAAGAAGCACTTTTACCAAAGCATAAGCATCTGTAAGGGCCGTAGGTTCAGGGGTAGTCACAATCAAAACCTCGCCCGCTGCCAGGGCCAAACTAGTTACACTCTGCGAGATACCGGCACTCGTATCAATTAGAAAGAAGTCACTATCCAACCTGGCTGCCTCTTGCACTAGATTCCGTAAGGCTGAATCAGATAGTTCCAATAGTTCTTCAACCCCGCGGCCACCAGCGATAAGTTGCAGTCCATGGGCTGAATAGACTATTTCTGCCAGTTTTTTTCTTGCCGGGTGACGTGGGCGAGGGTGTAAGTCGTTGGTATTCCAAGCACCACATCAACATTAGCCAGACCCAGGTCGGCGTCAAGGAGTGTAACAGATCTCCCTTCTTCTTTAAGCGCCAAGGCCAGATTAACTGTCAGGTTAGTTTTCCCTACTCCACCTTTGCCGCTAGCAACGGCAATAGTACGTCTTGTCTGTTTACGCCGCAGCTCCCAGTGCCTTACTAGCTCACGCAGTCGTTCCGCCTGGTCCGGCATAGCTGTTCCCTCCTAGAATCATCTCCACCAGCCGTTTCGGTGTGACCATTTCTAGGTCATCGGGTACGTTTTGGCCAAACGTTACGTAACTCACAGGTATCCGCGCTCTCTTGACCAGGCTGAGTAAGGAACCAGCGGTCTTGGTCTCATCCAGTTTTGTAAATACCAACTGGTCTGGCCGGAGCATACTAAAACGCGTGTAAATCTCGACTAGGTCATCTGCCTTAGTGGTGGCACTAACCACTAGCACCCTACTCACGCCAGGACACTGCCGTATTAGATCACGCAGCCCGGCTAAGTGCATCCCTTGGTGCGGACTGCGGCCGGCGGTGTCGATTAGAATCATATCGGCACTGGCGTGCCTTGCAATAGCAGCCGGCAAGTCAGCAGGTGTAAAGATGACCTCCAAGGGGAGGTTAAGGATTTCTGCGTACCGCTTCAACTGATCCACTGCTGCAATGCGGTATGTATCAGCAGTGATCAAAGCCACCTGTTTGCCCTTCTGCAGGCTGTAGTTTGCAGCGAGTTTAGCAATAGTTGTCGTCTTCCCCACTCCTGTGGGACCAATAAACGCCACAATCCGCCCTTCAAATGGTTCCAATGCCGGTTCTGGAAAAAGGCTCAATACCTCGCGCGTTAGGGCCTCGCTTAGGGCCTGTCTGTTAGTGAGCTTGTCTTCCGGTATCGCTGCGAAGGCTTGATTCACCAGCTCGCGGGCCAGTTCAAGTTCGACACCACGACGCGCCAAGGACTGAACCTCTTCTTGGACAAGCGCGTAGGAACGGCGCAATCGTT
>JAAYHG010000142.1 GCA_012735455.1 Bacillota bacterium | reverse complement strand
CCGCCTCTTCAGAGGAAGCCTCAACTTCCTTCGTCTCTTTCTCCTTGCTTTGACGTTTTTGCAGGCTCATGATTCCAAAGAAAACTAGCACCAGGATCAAAATAACTACAAGAACGCCCATTGGTGTCCCCCCTTTCACGCTCCTGAGCCAAAATCTCTTACATCGTATTCATATGCCCCCGAACACAATTTGTGCTCAGGCACACCACCAATAGCAGGAAGATCAGTTGTTTCCCGGAGGATGTTGTCGATCAAGCGGTAGCTATAGGCATTCCAAGTAAGCGCCCGGGTTAGAAAAAAATATAATGCCCGGCTGTACCCCTTTGCTCCACCAGCACCGGCAGTCCGTTCGGAGTACTCAGGAGCACTTCCGCTTCTTTACCAAAGCGATGCTCATATGCCCCCCACCACGGAATGGCACTGTGGTGGCTCATCAGCCCCGCGGTTAAGGGGCTTTCCTTTTTTAGCTCCAGAGGGCGCTCCTCTTCTTTGTCCAGGACGAAATCCCCTGGAAGAATGTCTAAAGCGGCAGCCAGCTCTGCACCGAGACTGTAAAAAACCACCACCGGACGACCCGTGCCCTTACCATAGGACAGGATTCTCTCTCCCTGGCTGCCTGTAACCGCCATAAGAATAGCATAACGCTCCAGTTCTTGCTGAGGGGTTTTCTCGTCCACCAGGTCATAGCCGTAGCCCAGGTACTCCAATGCACTGGTCAGTTCCCGCACGATACCCACATAATCTGTCTCCGACCAGCCATGGCTATAGTCCCAGGATGAATCCACCAGCACTGCCACCCTGCCGTTGCAGTTCTTCTCCACCCGCAAGGCATTGCAGTTGACTGGTGCCGCCAGGACTAGGATAATCAGGATACTCACGAAAACCTGATGTTCTTAGGAGATCTCATTTTATTCCCTCCATCAGTTGTCAGCTTCCCGAGCAAGCACACCACCACCTTCGCAGCTAAGGTCTACGATAGTAGAGATTCATCTCCCCGTTACTGTAAAAAAGGACGCTTAGGGGATCCGCTTTCAAGATCGACTCTATCCTGTCAACAAACTCGGGCCGGTCCTCAAACAGCCTCCTAAAATCCCGTTCCCAGGTTCCCAAGGCCAGATAGTGCTTTGTTTCACCCTCTTGGCCGGCCAAGAAATCCTCCCACTCTAGGTCGGCAAAGTACTCCGTTCGTTTGGTGTTACCTATAATCTGCTGGTAACCGCAAACACGCCCGCCGCTGGCATGCTCTGCCAAGAAGTCCGCCCCCTGGATAACAGCAGGACCGACATAATCAACCGCCTCGTTACCATAGTGGGCAACAAAGTGGACGGGAACTGCCAGAGCAAGAAAAATGAAAAGCCCAACCAGGATTCCAGGCTACTATTACCACTGAACAAAACAAGAGCAATGTAAGAAACGCCTTACGTTCGCGCAGGGCTAAAACACCCAAGACCACCAGAGCTACCAGCGAGGAGAGGAAGTGCGTAAAGGTAAGGCCTATGAACACCAGTCCCAACAGCACCTTGTAACCCCAGGCGGTGCGATAATCCTTCAGCCAGCACTCACGCCCGAGAAGGAGCCCGAAAAAGACCGTGAGCAGGAAATAGCCGGCGCTCTGGGGTGAGAGGTAATCCTGGTTCACGAAGTTCCCCAAGAGGTAGAAAACCGCACCCAGGTACCAACCGTTGGGGAAACCCAGCTCCCGCGCTTCTGGCTGCAGTAACCAATAGAGAACTGCCAGCTGAACCAACTGCAAGACAAAGGGGTGGTAAAGAGCAATAGGATACAGATTTTCCAGTCCTGCAAGCTGGCCCAGGGCAGCCACAAGCAGGGGGATAGCTGGCCAATTGTGATAAAAAAGTTCCCACTCCGCTGGATTGAGGTGCGCTGGATATACTCGGCGAAGCCGATGGTTTTATAACTGGAAGCAAAACGCGGGGTACCCTCCAGGAGAATAGGAACCAGCCAGAGTAGGATCAAGAGAAAGAAACAGTTGCTTCCCTGCAACCAGGGCCTGGCTTTACTTATGCGCACGGTGATGAAGCCACTCACCAGACCAAAGACAGCACTGAGAAAATAGAGGGGCGGCAATGAATGCACTAACCCCAGTGGCCCAATTGTAAGCTGGCTCATACCTAGTGCGGCCATCGCCAGCAGTAACCAGGAGAGTAGACTGCTGCCCCAAGCTGCTGTGGTCAGGTGCTCTTCTGTGCACCAGCCCCGCAGACAGAAAGATATGTGCGCCCACTGTCCCGCCAGGTAACCCGCCCCGGTAAACAGCACCATTAAAAGCACCGCTGTCAACTGGCTAAGGGCCCGTAGCGGCTCACGCGGCAGGATCCGCATTATCCGCGGCAGGGCAGTAGAGGATCTCGCTACCCGGCAGGCACTGACGCAGACGCAGGCAGTACTCTGTCTCTTCTCCGGTGAGCATGTGGTTACCGATGCGCCCCAGGTTGGGTAAGAACTCACCCACCTGCTCCAGTGCAGAACGGCGAAAGGAGCAATTGCCACCAAACACACTCCGTATACTGCTTTTCTCCTCCGGGTGTCCACCGTAGGTGCAACCCACCACCCACTGCAGTTCATCCGCAAACCAGCCGGGCTTTTTCTCCACCCACAGCGGCAGGGTCTGGCCGCCCACTGCCATCACACCACTATCATCCCTATACAGCTCCACCATGCGCTCGAGCCAATCCGGAGCAGCCACGGCATCGTCATCCAAGAAAGCAACTATTTCCCCCCGAGCAGCAGCAATTCCGCAGTTCTTGCTCCCCGAAAGGCCCTTTACGGCCTGATTTTCCACCACCTTTACTCCACTGCCGGCAAGGTGTTCCCTAAGCCGGTCTAAGAGGTCCGGGTTGTGATCCACCACCACAATAATCTCCAGGTTGCAGTAGGTTTGCTGCTGTAGGGATTTTATCGCCGCCAGTAAGTCATGCCAGCGCTCCAGGGTATAGGTGCAAACCACCGCACTTACCAAGCCACTCATCTCTACAACTCCTTATGCGGCAAGAAGAGATCAGAAATAATAAGTTGTATTACCCCCGTTAGCACACCGATACCCTGCCATACCAGGCTGCGCTTGGTCTTGCTATTGTAGATGGTGCTGACAGGCACCTCCGCCACCCGCAGTCTATGGCGGCCACAACACTCAGCTACCAGGTAATACCGGGCTGCCTCTTTCTCTTGGTTTCCAACACCCAGGGTTAAGACAACCCCCACACCAGAACGAACAGCTGTCGGATACTCCTCCGCCCTACCCGCAGAATTCAGCACGTAAAACTCCGTAAAATCGCCGCTCCCGGCCTGCTGGGTCAGGCGCCACAGTGCCCCAATCTCCCTCAGCCCAATACCTCCCGGGGTGTAGTGCAGAGGGTAGAGAAACAGGGGTACCGTAGCCACACTAAGGGCTAAACTTAATACCAGCCATTCGGGAGTAGACAACTCACTTCTTCCGGGAAACAACGCACGGAGAATGACAAACCCTGGCAAGACCAGGGCTATTCCTAGTCCAAGCACAACCCCATCCGCTGCACCACCTGCGCTTTAAGCTCAAGTTGGTCCTGAAGGCCAGGAATACTCTTCCCGGCACTATTACTCCAATATATGAAACCGTCAACCAAGAATGACCGCTTTCCCAAAAAAAGACACAGGGTACCAAGGTCTCCCTCGATACCTGCAGTAAAAGAAAGGTCCTGATCCAGCACTCCGGATCAGGAACCCAACAGCGAAGTCCAAAGTTGTTGCTGAGAGACAGTAGCAAGAGTGTACGAACCAGCCCTGACCACGCATTAATGATCATCACTGACAACGCACAAGACGAGCCCGAACCACCAGACGTTCTCTGGCTGAACCAGGTGGATGGCAGGTTGTTAGAGTAAGGACACTATAACCTACTGGATCTGTAACACTCCAGTCATCCTTAGCTACAGAAAAGACCTTCTCCACCCGATACAAGTATCTCTTTCCCCCCACATAAAGACTGATCTCATCCCCAGCCTCAAGGCTATCCAGGTGGCGGAACCAAGCTCCGTATGTGGTGCGATGACCGGCGATCAGCACATTGGCCCCTTCTTCATAAGGCAAGGGGCTTTCCTCATAAAAGCCTGGACCCTTTTTCAGCTGTTCGCGGCTTGTTCCGTAAACCAGCATGGCAGAAACCTTAAGCCGCGGTATTTCGATAGTGGCCGTAGCCTGTTCGGCCGCCTTATCCAGTACGGGCACGCTTGTCTTCTTTCGCATAACCTGGCCTTCCTTGAAATCGGAAGTGATGGTTGGCTCCTCTAAGCTCACCTGCCAAGAGAAGGCCTCCAAGCGGCCCAAGAAGGGATATATCAACATGAACAGTCCGAGCAAAAGCAAAATGTTGCCGCACACCCGACGCATTTCTTTCATCCTTTACGTCTACGCAACCAGCTGGCAACTCCCAGTAGCATCAGGCCAAGGATAGGTACAGCCGCCTCGTTTCCTCCGGTAAAAGGCAGGTCGCCTCTACCT
>JAAYHG010000141.1 GCA_012735455.1 Bacillota bacterium | reverse complement strand
TTTCCAGCGGCAGTACTCTCTTGCTGACCATAATAAAAGGGCTCCGGCCGACACAGAGTTGGGCCTCCCGCCACAACGCAGAAAGGCCCGCTTATACTTGGTACCCTTTATTGTCCCTTTTCCCAACAATTACCCCTGCCTGAGCATTCAGCTCTTACTTGGCTGCCAGTATATCTGGCAACGGCAGGTTCTGCCGGCGTGCCTCCTTAAGAACGCTTATTTTGCAAGCCAGGACCGCCCAAAGGCCGTACTTCTCACCAAAGCGGCGCAGCATGCGATCCAAGACCTCTTTTCCAGGCCCGCTGTAGGACAGCACCCTACCTTGTGAGTCAGCCTTTACACCAATCTCCGGTAATAAAGCCAGTGTTTTTTCCCGACCCAAAACACCGAATTCCCGACGTACCACCATCTCAATTAGGTCCCTGTATTCGTCCACGTGCTCCACCCCTTACTCCAACATATAGTCTCCACAATCCAGATTGCGGAGGACGTTAATGTAATGGCGCGGGTTGTCACAGATAATAGAACCGTGTTGCGGAGCAATCATGGCAATCTCCAGGTGTTCCAACTTGTCCATAGCCCGTGCCAGGATCTCCTGAGAAGGCATGTAGTTTTCGTGGAACGCTTTCATGGCCTCCTCATAGAACTCACCGGCATAAAGGGACCAATCAAAAGAGAAAGCACCGAAGAGATCCCCGGAAAAGAGAATCTTGGTAACAGGGTCGTAAGTCATAAACGCCCCCGGGAAATGCAGGTAGGGTGCAAATATAAATTTCAGCTTTCGTCCACTCTTGAGCGTAAGCTCCCAACCATTCTGGTCTACATGGTAAAAGGGCGAGGACAAGCCATAGTGTTGGATAAGAATAGCCGCCCGGGAGTGTGTGGCTACCTTAAGACCAGGTCCTAATACCTCTTCAAACCGCGGGATGGCCGCACAGAGGTCTGGGTCCTGATGCGAGACAATAATGGTACTGATTTCCCGCAGGTCGACCACACTGGCCACCTTGCGCAACACGATGGGGAAATGTGGCACAGAACCCGGTTCGATAAGAACCGCCTCATCCCCATCCACTATTATGTAAGGGTTGCAACGCAGACCTGCTTTTTCATCGTCAAACCCTACCCAATAAGTCCCGGGGGCAATCTCAATGGCCCGGTCCAGGTCCGGTTTTTGCATATAACCTCTCCCTTTCTGCTATTCATAATTACTATCATATTACTCCAGGGTTTACCAACCGTCAAGGGTTGTTCGCACCAGGCTTCTTCAATGCTACGGGCTACCGCCTTCCCGGCGGTAGCCCGTGCTGTTACCAGCTCTGGATAGCCTTGCTCTTACTCTCGCGCTCGCGGACTGTTTCCCAGCAATGATCCTACAAGTGTAGCAACGTGGTTCCAGGTAATCTCTCCAGGATAAGGTTAGCGAGAATGCGCCTGTGGCACTTGTCAGGCTTGTCTTCGCTGCATAGAAGGCAAACGTCTTTACAACCCAAATACTTGTCCGCAAAATAAGATAGAGCGTTTCGTTCTGCCATCAGATCTGAATTCAGCTTTTCAAACTGTTGGAGTGATATTTGCCCGGATTTAAAACCGTCCATAATCTCTTTGGTCGGTGCAAATTTCAATTCATGGTGATAGTCACAGTTGCAAATCTCAGCGAGAAAATACTCCAGGTCGCTACCTTTGCTGAAACCTGCGAGCTGCGAGCTGTTATTCAGTCGAATGTCTACAAGCGTGCCGATCCCATGGCTCTTAAGTAGTTCGAAGAAAGCGCGAGCACTCTTCTTGGTAAAACCGAGGGTGTACAGTTTCATATTAGAACCTCCTCTTGTCGTGCTTCATTTGAAACCGAATCGGCACAGCCGCGTAACCATATCTGCCAGAGACCGGACCTGGATAAATGCAGCTGTTACTGAAATCTCAAGGATATTGAAAAAGGAGAAGGCTTCGCCACTCTTCTAGTAGAATATACAATACAATCAGGCCCTAAACATCAATTTAGCTGAACGGAGGTGTTGATTCTTTTGGAACAAAAAGACCGTATCCAACAGGAGCTCGAAAAGGTTAAGGACAAACTCTTTGCCTTAAACCAGTGGATGTACGAAAACCCAGAACTAGGTTTTCAGGAATTCCGGGCCGTAGAAAAACTGACCGCCCTGCTTAGGGAAGAAGGCTTCGAGGTAGCGACAGGCGTAGCCGGAAAAGAGACAGCCTTTATCGCCAGGTTTGGAGCCGCTGAGGCTCATCCCGCCATAGCAGTATTTGCCGAGTACGACGCTCTCCCCACCATTGGTCATGCCTGCGGGCACAACATAATCGCTACCTCAGCTGCCGGCGCTGCCATCGCAGTCAAGCGGGCCTGGGATAATCTCCCCGGTGCCATCTTCGTTTACGGTTCGCCGGCTGAAGAGATGTCATCTACCGTAAACGATTGTGGCGGCAAAGCCTACATGGTGAACGCAGGACTCCTGGACGGAATCGACTTGGCCATGATGTTCCACCCCAGCAACCACGACTCCGCCTACAGTCACAACCTGGCAGTCCAAGCCCTGGATATGATATTCCACGGCAAAAACGCCCAACCGGCAGGCTCTGCCCACGAAGGCATCAATGCTTTTGAAGCTGCGACCCTGGCCTACACCTGTATCAATGCCTGCCGCCAGTACTTTAAGCCCGAACACTATGTACACGGTATGATCTCAGAATCTGGCCCGGCGCCCAACGTCATCTCCCCTCGCTCGGTACTAAAACTACACGTGCGTGCGCCCTCGAACCGTGAACTTGATGAACTCCTTGACAAAATAAAACGGTGCGGCCAAGCAGCCAGCCTGGTTACAGGAGCCTCTGTTGAGTTTGATTCCAGCCAACCCAGGTACCAGGAAGTAGTAAACAATTCTGTTTTGGCTGCCCTTCTTGAAGAAAACCTGCGTTCCCTCGGGCGCAATCCTCTCCCCATGCCACCAAAGCCGCGGGCCTCCACCGACATGGGTAATGTCTCGCAGGTGGTGCCGGCCGTACACGGCTACATTTCCTTAGGGCCGAAAGAGCAGGTGGGCAACACCCACAGTCCCGAGTTCGCTCCGGCCACAGTCAGCCCAAGCGGCACCAGAGCCCTTTACGACGCTGCCCTCTCCATGGCCTGGACCATCGGTGAACTCCTCTCCAAACCAGAGCTGGTTCAAGCCGCCAAAGAGGAGTTTAAATCCTGGAAGGCCAGCATGGGCAAGACTAACTAAACCTGCTTCAGTCTCGTGAAGGTGCTTGTGGTTTATTCTTGGTTGATTCGCTGCATACTTTACTCTTAGCCTGGTGATACTTACAGCACCGGCCGATGACTGCCTCCCAGGCTAAACATGAGGCCGGAACTATAGAGGGATGGCCGCCCATCCCTCTATAGTCTTTTTTTGCTAAGAGTCTTGTGCTGTGTTCCAGCCCGTGGCAGTCCCCACAACACCCTTAATTCTCCAGTGCTTTCAGAACAGCCCAACGCCCCAAACCAGTGATGCGGCTTATCTGCCGTGCGGATAGTCCCTCTTCCACTAGTAGCCGGAAGTATTCGCTATACTGCGTTCTGGCTAGGTTCTTTACTTCTTTACAGTTCTTCACCCGACAAACACGTTTAATTAGCTCGATGGCCTCAGCATCTGTAGGCCTTCTTTTTTCATCTATGTCCAGACACTTCTCCTGACCTTCCCTGGCATGAAAGTCTTGGAAGGCCTCCAACGCACGCTTCTTTTTGTTGCTAAAGAGCTTCAAGGCAAAATCCGTCTCAACAAGTTTACTTCCCTTGAGATACTCCCCATAACTGCTCCAACGATAATCCC
>JAAYHG010000011.1 GCA_012735455.1 Bacillota bacterium | reverse complement strand
TTTGCAGCTAGAGTAGGCGGTGGAGGCGCGCAGACCCCGGTTCATGGCCGTGTGGAGGGAGGGAGAGTCGGTGCCTGAAATCAGGATAGGAAAGAACGAGTCCCTCGACAGTGCACTGCGCAGGTTTAAGCGACAGTGCCAGCGGTCAGGGGTTTTGTCCGAAGTTCGTAAGCGGGAACACTACGAGAAACCCAGTGTAAGACGCAAGAAGAAGTCAGAAGCGGCACGTAAGAGACGGTTCCGTTAGGGGGACTGATGGGTGGGACTGGAGGAGCGGCTCCTTTCCGACATGAAAGAAGCCATGAAAGCCCGTGAAGAGGGCAAGGAGCGGTTGTCGGTTATACGTATGGTACGTTCGGCAATCAAGAATGCGGAGATTGCCAAGGGGCGAAAGCTAAACGAGGACGAGATCATCGAGGTCGTGGCGCACGAGATGAAACAGCGCCGGGACAGTATACCCGAATTTGCACGAGGTGGCAGGGAAGACCTTGTGGCAAAGCTGGAAGCCGAGATCCGAATCCTTCAGGAATATCTACCTGCCCAGTTAGGCGAAGAAGAGATTCGTCGCCTGGCCAGTGATACCATTGCTAAAGTGGGTGCCACTGGGGCCCGCGATCTAGGAAAGGTTATGGGGGCTTTAATTCCCCAGACCAAGGGGCGCGCAGATGGGCGGCTGGTGAACAAGATAGTACGCGAGCTCCTGGAGCAGTAAAGATCAAACCCAGTCTTTTTTCGGCTGGGTTTTTCTTTTACTTGTCTATTTGTCTCAATGGGGGTGAAGCTGTGATTCCGCTCCTGGTCCTGTTGTTTCTTGGTGGGGTTACCTTGCTGGCGATTGAGGGATTTGTGCTTCCGGGATTTGGTGTAGCCGGTTTTGCAGGCATGATGGCCATGGGGGGCAGCCTCGTGTTGGCAGCGTCTTTAGGTGGGCAGACGTTGGCCATGTTTTTCATGGCCACCCTCTTAGTTGTTGTACTGGGTTATCTACTGTTGCGGCGCTTCGGTCCCAGGACAATGGGAGATATTATCCTTAACCAGCGGCTTGACAGCAGTGAGGGTAATGTGGCAACAGGTGACCTGGCGCAGCTGCTAGGGACAACGGGGAAAACATTGACCCCACTCCGCCCAGCGGGAACGGTGGAGATTGAAGGCCTCAGGGTGGATGTAGTTACTCAGGGAGAATTTGTTCCGGCCGGAGAAAAGGTCAAGGTTATTCTTGTGGAAGGTCGTCGAGTTGTAGTGGAGCGTTTCCACGAATCTGAATGAAACCTGAATGAGGAGGGAATTTAGGTGGAATTCTTGATCCTGTTCTTTCCCATGTTGCTTCTGTTTTTTGGGCTCATGATTCTGTTTTCCTTTATCCCCGTTGGTCTCTGGATTTCTGCCTTGGCAGCCGGGGTTCGCATAGGCATTATGGCCCTTATTGGTATGCGCCTGCGGCGGGTTCCGCCGAGCCGAATTGTTCACCCGCTGATTAAGGCAACCAAGGCTGGTGTTGACGTGAGCGGTAACCTCCTAGAGGCCCACTACCTGGCCGGCGGTAACGTGGACCGGGTGGTTGATGCCCTTATTGCCGCTCACCGTGCCGGGATCTCGCTCAACTTTGAGCGGGCGGCGGCTATCGACCTAGCGGGTCGGAACGTCCTAGAAGCCGTCCAGATGAGCGTGAATCCCAGGGTCATTGAGACGCCCGTTATCGCTGCTGTGGCCAAGGATGGCATTGAGCTCAAGGCTAAAGCCAGGGTGACTGTTCGGGCCAATATCGACCGGCTGGTAGGTGGTGCCGGTGAGGCCACGGTGATTGCTCGGGTGGGCGAGGGGATTGTTACAACTATCGGTAGTGCCGAATCACACAAGGAGGTCCTGGAAAACCCTGATCGCATCTCACAAACGGTATTGGATAAAGGCTTAGATTCCGGCACCGCCTTCGAGATTCTCTCCATCGACGTGGCCGATGTGGATGTTGGGCGCAACATTGGTGCCCAGTTGCAGACAGACCAGGCCGAGGCTGATAAGCGCATTGCTCAGGCCAAGGCCGAGGAACGCCGGGCTATGGCTATCGCCCGGGAACAAGAAATGAGGGCCATGACCCAAGAGATGCGTGCCCGCGTGGTGGAGGCGGAAGCCGAGGTGCCGCGGGCTATGGCTGCGGCTTTGCGTGAAGGTAAACTAGGTGTCATGGACTACTACAACTTGCGTAATATAAGCGCAGATACAGATATGCGTGAAGCAATCTCCCGTGCTACTCCTCGCGGTCCGGAGGGAACCAACCCGCCGAAGAAGGAGTGATGGCTTTGACTCGCCTGATACTGCTTTACCTGTTTATTCTGGTTCTGCGCGGCTTGATTAGGGGAGGGCACAAGGGCCGCTCGCGGCCTCCACGACCGGTCCGTCCAGTCCGTCCAGCCACTCGACCTGACATGCCCAGCCGATCAGGGGACTCAATCGTCAAATCCCAAGACATCTCAGTCCGGCCCGAACCCCAAAAGCGGCGTAAACCGGTGCGCAAGCATTCAACGCCACAAGAAACAAGGACTGCCCCTACTGAAACAGCCCTGATCGCGATGCCCGAGGTTCAGCCGGCGCAGCACGAGGATTCATGGGACTATCAAGGGTTTATCCAGCCAGACAGGCTCGTTGAGGCTATTGTCTTCTCTGAGATCCTTGCCCCGCCTAGGGCCAGGAGACACTGGCAGCCACTCCCTTAGCCTGCCATAGCACCTGCCACAGGGATTGTCCCTGTGGCAGGTTTGACCTTTCAGACCTGCCATAGGGCAGGTTTTCCGTTTTGCAGGTTCTAAACGAACTTTGGTGCGCCTTTATACGTCTATATAAAAGGGCAGGAAGGGAAGGAGTCACTTACAAAATCTCAACTCATAAGGAGAATTGCCATGATCAAGTTGTTTGGGAAAGACACGCTCAAGTGGTCCATCCTAGGGATAGCCATACTCCTAGTGATAGCAGTTACAGCCTTGACCAATGCAAAGGTAGATACGTCCGATGGGCTGAACAAATCTACTCCCCCGGATGTTCAAGATGATATAGTTGCCGTTGAGAGCTTGGTCGAGGAATTCGGAAGCAGACTACAGCTGGTGTCACTTCTGGCACCCGAAAATGTCGTGGCCAAGAGCATAGAGGAGCACTATGGGGATTTAGTCTCTCCCGAACTTCTGGCCCAGTGGCAAAACGACCCGCAGAATGCTCCTGGGAGGGCGGTCTCCAGTCCATGGCCAGACCGGATAGATTCCATCAAGGTCAGACGGGTGTCAGATGATGAGTATGAGGCCAGCGGCGAGATTATTGAAATAACCAGCGTTGAGAAGGAAAACGGCGGGGCTCATGCCAAGCTGCCAATCATTCTTGTGGTTAAGAAAATAGATGGCCGTTGGCTTATCGATGCTGTCACCCTCGGGCGTTACGGAGAGGTAAACACTTTTGCTTACGAGAATAACCAGTACGGTTTCAGATTCTCTTTACCGCGGAGTTGGGAAGACTATTCCATTGTCAGCGACAATTGGGAAGGGTACACACCCGATGGCCCTCAGGGTTACCAGGTTGTAGCAACTGGTCCGATAGTCATCATCAGACACCCAGAGTGGCCAGAGGAAAACCCGCGGCAGGACATTCCCATCATGGTCTTTACGCTTGATCAATGGGAAAAGCTTGAGCGAGGAGAGTTCCATATTGGCGCGGCACCGATTGGGCCGAGTGAACTTGGACGCAATGACAGGTACGTTTTTGCGCTGCCTGCCCGTTACAACTTTGCATTTCCGACCGGGTTTGAAGAAGTAGAGGAGATAATAGAAAGCGGTCCTCTGAAAAGTAATGTCATTATAGACGCTGGTCCTCACCGCGACGCGATTAGTTTGCCTGAGTAGACGCTGCCACTACTACCCCTGGGCTTTGCCCGGGGGATTTTGGTTTTAGTAGGAGGGCATGAGGCATAGATTTTAGGGTAGAGGAGAAGGGGTGAAAAGGTGAGGACAGGGGCGTGACTGGGGTGCCAAAGGGAGTGCGTCTGGGTCGGCGTTTGGCCGAGCTTTTGGAGATTCCACAAGATATTGTCTTAGACCTGCCGCGCCTCACGTTGGTGGGTAACCTTCAATTGGTTCTAGAGAACCACAGGGGGATTATTGAGTATGCTCCGGAAAAGCTACGATTGGCCCTGGGACAGGGTGAATTGACTATTACTGGTATAGATCTCGTTCTGGTGAGTCTCTCGGCTGAAGAGGCCGTCATTGAAGGGCACATAGCCAAGGTCGAGTTTTCTTAGCAGGCGAGGTGAGGCTGTGTTTATCCTGCGCATTTGGTTTTGGCTGCAGGGGCAGGTGTTGGTGCGCGTGCAGGGCGACAACCAAGAGCGACTGCTTAACCTTGCCTTAAGCCGGGGTATCTATGTTTGGAATGTCCACTGGCGCGAAGGCTACCTTTATTTTCGAATAGGGATTCGTGGCTTCAAGCGGCTGCGGCCTCTGGTGCGTGCTTGCCATCTGCGGGTACGCATAGTGGCGAAAACAGGCTTACCTTTCTTTTTTCGCCCTTTGCGACGACGCCACATGTTGCTTACGGGAGCGGTCCTTTTGCTTATCACCATCTATGC
>JAAYHG010000140.1 GCA_012735455.1 Bacillota bacterium | reverse complement strand
TCAATGAAGCCAAGCAGGAAGCGATAGCCGAGGAGGAAGAAGAGGACGGAACGGGGGAAGGAGAAGATCCCTCTGATGGGCAAGAGACTGAGCATTATGGAGAAACTGTAGAAGAACAAGGTGGTTCAGAAGACTATACTGAGGATGGTCTGCAAGATGAAGGGGAAGGAGTGGCTAACGGAGAAGCTGCGTGATGCATTCCATAATTCGGAAGGAGATCAAAACTCTTAGTAGCCAATAAGATGAACACAAGACCCCGTGGGAAGCAAGCGATTTAGTTCCCACGGGGCCTTTCTTTGCCATTGGCAAAATCCGTTATCTTCTTGCTGGGTGTTATCCCTTAATGTCCGACCGGACGGAGTTGAGCCAATTGGACCTAGTCTCAAAACGACAGGCGCGGTTGAAGAAGTCGCCCGTGAAATTGGGATAGCTTCATCTGGATTTTGGCGAGGACAACGACTATCCAGTTTTGATCGGGGGACTGGACAGCAAGAACATAGGTTTGCCCCCTTATTAGTATTAGGCAGTCCGTCTGAGTTCTGTATCATAAAAGTGAACCAAAAAAGACCGAAGTTGTAACGTAAAAGTGAGCCACTTCGACCACATTCCTGCTATCCTGTTGGTAAGCAATACCGATCAAGGGAGCAGGAGGAAAGGATCGTGATCGAAGTGGACCAATACCAGCGTATCAGATACCTGTTTGCAGTTCAAGGCCTGTCGCAGCGGGCCATAGCTCGGGAACTGGGGATTTCCCGCAACACAGTACGGAAGTACTGCGCTGGTGCCGAACTCCCGGTCCCCAAGCCGCGTAGGCGCACTAGGCCGGTGATCACCGATGAAGTCAAGGGGTGGATTCAAGGTTACCTGAAGGAGGATGAGCAAGCGAGCCAGATCCGGGGAGCCGCCAAGCAGCGGCACACAGCATGGCGCATCTACGAACGGCTGCGTGCGGAGCACGCCTTCGCCGGCAGCTACGAAGCGGTGGCGCGCCTGGTGCGAGAGCTCCGGCCCGAAGGGAAGGAGGTCTTTATCCCGCTGGCCTGGGATCCCGGGGATGCCATGCAGGCCGATTGGGGACAAGCCGTTGTCTTCTTGGCTGGGAAACCGGTCAAAGTCCACTTCTTCTGCGCCCGGCTTTGCTACAGTGGTCTGCCGTTTGTGGCCCTGTATCCGGCTGAGCGTAACGAGTTTTTGCTTGATGGCCACCGCCAGGCCTTTGAGTTCTTTCAGGGAGTCCCCCACCGAGTTATTTACGACAACTTGCGTACCGTGGTCAGAGAAGGCTGGGGCTGGTATGTGACCCAGAAACAGCCTGGGTTCCAGCTCCTCCAAGCACACTACGCCTTCACCAGCGAGTTCTGTAACCCAGGCCAGGGCCACGAGAAAGGCCTGGTCGAAGGGCTTGTAGGCTGGGTGCGGCGCAATATCCTGACCCCCGTCCCGCACGCGGACGATTGGGAACAGCTGAACGACCTGCTCTGGCAGCGGTACCAGGATTATCGACAGCACACCCTAGGAGGGCGCAGACAAACAGTCGCAGCCGCCTACGAAAAAGAGCGTCCCTGCCTTCTGCCCCTACCTGCCAAGCCCTTGGAAACCTGCCGGGTGCAGACCTGCCGCGTGCGGCCGGACAGCCTGGTCCGGGTGGACAACAACCACTACAGCGTTCCGAGCCGCTGGGTGGGTCAGTGGGTGACGGTGAAGGCCTATCCCTTCCGTGTGGAGCTATGGGCGCAGGGGGAAAAAGTGGCCCAGCACCGGCGCTCTTTCGAAGCGGGCCGGACTCTCTATGACTTGAGCCATTACATTGGCGTGCTGGAGCGCAAACCGCGGGCGGCCGGCCAGGCCAAACCCGTACGGGAAACCGTAGCAGAACGTATTCAGGCTGTACGCGCGCGCCTGGCCCAGGGGCCGATTGGGGACCGGGAATTTGTCCAGATCCTGCGCCTCTCCCTAGAATACGGGCAGTCGGCACTTTTGGCTGCCTTGGATGCCTGCCAGGCTACCGGGACCGTTTCTTACGAAGCGATCCGCTTCCAGCTTCTGCAGCAGCTCCAGGCCCTGCCAGAGCCAGCCAGCGGCAGCAATTGCCTAGCGTTTGGACCTGCCATTGCCTCGACGGACTTAAAGGCTTATGACGGACTCTTAAAGGCAGGTGAGGTGCAATGACGGCGGGCGAGGAAGGGCTCATCCAGCTTTATGCGAAAGCGCTGCGCCTCCCCACGGTGGCCGACTGCGCCGCCATCGTGCGGGAAGCCACCCAGCAGCGTTGGGGCTATGAGGAGTTTCTGCGTGCCGTGCTCCAGCGCGAGCTTGAGCAGAGGCAGGATAACCAGCGCAAACGCAGGGTCAAGGCTGCCCGCTTCCCTCAGATCAAAACCCTGGACACCTTCGATTTCGGGTGGCTCAAGCATATGGAGAAAGCGCAGGTTTATGAACTGGCCACGGGGCGCTTCATCGAGAAAAAACAGCCGGTGCTGATGTTCGGCAACCCTGGAACCGGGAAAACTCACTTGGCCATCGCGCTGGCGTACCAGGTCTGCCAGCTCGGCTATACCACCCGGTTTTACACTGCCGGCGAACTGGTAACTGATCTGGCGGAAGCCAGCCAACAGGGCCGACTCAGCGCTCTACAAGCGAAGCTCATCAAGGTGGACCTTCTGGTTATTGATGAGCTCTCTTACATCAGCTTCGGGCGAGCCAGTGCAGAATTGCTCTTTCAGGTTATTTCCAACCGGTACGAACGGGGCAGCTTGCTGATTACCACCAATCTGCCTTTTTCCCGCTGGACCGAGCTCTTCGGGGACGCCACTCTCACCGCTGCCCTGGTGGATCGCTTGGCTCATCGAGCTATCCTGCTCGACATGAATGGCGAGTCGTACCGATTAAAGCAAGCCCAAGCACAACGGAAGGAGGGTTAGCGAACACATGTTCGCCACCACCCCCTCCCCGGGGAGGGGGTGGTGGGTGGCTCACTCTTACGTGACAGAAAGTGGCTCAGATTTACGTTACAAAACTGGCTCACTTTTACGTTGCAAAACGCAACAGGAATGGAGAGAAGCCATCTGGCAGCTATTATCGGCTTTCAGTCCCCTTGTTAGCGGGGAGTAGAGTGAAACCGCAGTTGGTTCTATAGGTAAAACCCTTGGTACAACTGGGTTCGCGAGAAGCAGGGTACGGGACTTGGCAC
>JAAYHG010000139.1 GCA_012735455.1 Bacillota bacterium | reverse complement strand
TAGCGGCACCGCTGATGATGGGGACAGAGAGGAGAAAGGAAAAACGGGCAGCAGTGTCGCGCTCCATGCCCGTAAGAAGGCCGGCGGTCATGGTGATTCCAGAGCGGGAGACGCCGGGAATGATAGCCAGGGCCTGGGACAGACCTACTATTATGCTGTCTCTTAGGCTGAGGGACTCCATGCGCCGTACTTTCCGGCCAGCACGGTCGGCCCACCAGAGGCCGATGCCCATGAGAGCTAGGGTCGCTGCGATGAGAAGCGGGTTCCTAAAGGCGGTCTCTACTATATCGTCGAGAAGAAAACCAAATACAGCCCCAGGAACCGAGGCAACAGCCAGGTACCAAAGATAGCGCCCTTCTCTACTATGGGGACGAGCGATGCCGTCAACTACTATTTCTACTAGGTCGCGCCAGAAGTAGGCAAAGACCGCTACCAGGGTGCCCAGGTGCAGAGCGATGTCAAAAGTTAGTCCATGGTCGGTCCAACCAAAAAACCAGGGAACCAAGATCAAATGCGCAGAGCTGGAGATGGGTAAGAACTCGCCCAGCCCTTGTACTACCCCCAGAGCAACAGCCTGTAGCAGGTTCATGCAGCATGACTCCCTTTCTTAATGAATGCAGTAATCCCTCTCGATTTTATCCCTCCTGATTTCCTTTGGCAAGCAAAAAGCGAAGAGAGCCCGCTGCGGAGCAGGCCCTCCTCGAAATCCTCCCTGGTACTGTCTCTGCTAAGGTTTATGGTTTGCAGCCGATCTTAGCCCTGATCGGCCTCGGCTCGGGCTATCTTCACGAGACCAATGGTCAAGAGGGGTATGATGTGAACGATGAAGAAGCCCCATGAGATGGTACCATAACCCTTGGCAATAAGGTCAATTAGTCCAAAGCGTGACATGAAGATGCTGAGAAGCACCATGCCAAAACCGATAAGGCCGCGTTGATTCTGGGTGAGAAATTTGCCTTTTTCTTTGAGTGTTCCATCCAAGCGCTCGTTCACAGCATGAATGAAACCAGTCCCAGTCTCAATTAGTGTACCGAAGAGTACTACTTGGTAGGCGAAGAGAAGGAGGGTTGAACCCATCTTCTGTAAAGCAAAAGCAGCCGGCACCTCGGCCTGGACAACTTCAGGATAGCCGCTTAAGACTACCAAGTAGAATAGGAAGCCAGGAACAATAGTTATAAGCGAGCTTAGAATACCAGAGATAACCGCTTCACTTCTGGTCTCAATGTCTTTTATTACAAAGAGCACTCCAGCAATACAGCCGAGATTATAAAAGGCATACTTAAAACCGGACAGAGCCCAACCAGCCTTGACCTCCCCACCAGCGAGAATCTCACTGATCTGGGGGCCAAACTTGGCGATCCCAAAGATAACAAACAGACCATAAACTAAATACAGAAGGAATGACCACCAGGACATAAAAACTGCAACAGTCTCACTACCCTTGTAGGTCAAGAATGCAACGCCTAGAAGCATACCAGATACGCCAAGTATATAGGGAATGCCGAAGGTATCCCGCAGAATGGCACCGGCTGCCGCACCCACCACAGCCAAAACAATAAAGAGAAGCAGGACATAACAGATTTCGAAGAGTATCCAGCCAGGACCTAATAGTTTCTGAAAGAGACTGCGATAGTCATAGGTCTTAAAAACGCGTGCAAACTCAAAAGAAGCCGCCATAACTATTGCCCAAACGACGGTGGTTACTAGGAACATGCCTAGAATGCCGCCCAGCGGACCGTACTGGAGGAAATATTCAATTAGTTCACGGCCCGTTCCGTATCCTCCGGCAATTACCACAGACTGAAAAACAAAGCCGGGCAATAGGTACTTACGATAGAACTTTGAATTCATGAACCATGTAAGACTACTCATTGAATCGCCTCCATGTGTTTGCTAGCCACCCAGTATCCCTCCTTAACTTGTATTGCTTGGTCCACCTCCTCATGATCTCTTCTCTTTCTCTTGTGAATATTTTAAGTTTAAAAAGGTTGTTGGGGGATGTATATTCGCCTTGTCGAGCAAAATTCCTGCTGACCACTACCTCTTTTTTACGACAAAAAGCGCAAGCTTTTTATAGAGCCTGCGCTTTTTCTAGCTGTTTTTAGCTAGAACCTACAAGAACGGTGTCGCTATTTGCCACCTGGGAGTAACCTTAAATCTTGAACTGCTACTGTACCACCGATGACTGCCGTTACCAGTTGCGGCCAGCTAAAAGAGAAGGACAAAGCTTTGACAATGGGAGGCTGGACACCTGCCACACGGACGAACAGCTGCACTGCGCCGAATAGAAAAGCTGCCTTAACCACTGCTCCCAGCACTACAGCGGCATATGGGTTACGCCGCTCCAGCAGCCCATAGACTACCACAATTAGGGCATTGCCCATAGCCACAATAGGAATCATTGGTATGAGCGGAGGTAGATGGCCTTGGAGAAAAGCGACAACAGGAGCCGCCATGGAAATGAACACTCCGCCTGCGATACCCACTGTAGATGCTGCCACTACCAGAGCGGCATTTACTAAGGAACCTACAACAAAAACTGAAACCGGTTGTGGCATTGGGACAATCTGCCGCAGCATCTGGAAGACAAGAGTAATACCAAGAAGCAGGGCTGTTCGGATCCAAAACCGAGTAGCATCTCTTGACAC
>JAAYHG010000138.1 GCA_012735455.1 Bacillota bacterium | reverse complement strand
GGCAGTAACAGCCTCCCGCACACGGGCAACCAAACGCGTAAGATTAAAACCCTTAACGGTTGTCACTGGCTGCGGCCTTTCCTCGAGCTCTACATTGAGCGTCGCCAGGTTCACCCTGTTATCCAGGTACTTTATCCGTCCTGAAAGTACCTCAATCTCGCCCCGTATCCTCTCCAGCTGCGCCTCTACCTTCAGAATATCATCCACTGTTTCCGCTCGCTCCAGGATGTCCAGCAGACGCTCCTCTTGGCGTTCCAGGTTGCGCCGGCGCGCATCAACATCCAGGTATTCCTCAGTCACGTTCTGCCCTTCGATGTTTCTCTGTTCCAGCTCTCCCAGCCCTTGCACCCTATCCAGTACATCTTCAAAGGCTGCAGCGGGTACTCGCACAGTGTAATTAGCGCTGCGCCAGTTGGTACCCCGGCGCAGGTGTGAGTTTTGGATAAACCCACCCTGCTCCTGTACCAAACGCGTCAATTCATCTGCGGCAATATCTAATTCTTCTACCCGAATCACTAGGTGAGCCGTCTTAATCACCATGCGTTCCGCTATCTCTTCTTCTGCCATAGCCATCTGGACCTCAGGCAACTGCGGGCCAAAAGCCCGCTCCTTAGGTGCTACCATCAGTCGTTCTGGTTCCGCAGCCGTATCAAAGACTTGTGGCTGGGCCATTTCCGGCACGGCCGCTGGCGCCATTGGCGCTTCCGCGGACGACCCCGATCCCGCCAGGCTGCTGGTCTTGTGCCGGTCAAGATTGAGGACACCCTGCCCCAACGCCAGAGCTACAACCAGAGCTACAGCAACAGCTACGCCACCGAGTGGTCGCAGTGCAAGGCTGTTCAAGAAAGCACGGAAAACCTCACGCAAACCCTTGCGTGCACTTTCCTGGCCGGCCTTTAGCTCATGTACACGGCTCATAATAAGCCCTGTAAGCTCAGGCGGCGGCTCCACCGGTTCAAGGGAATGAAGGAGCCCCGCCGTCTCTTCTAGGGAAGATAGCTCTGTCAGGCAGGCGGGACAAGTGTCCACGTGGGCTGCAATTTCCCTCATTTCGTTCGCTGCCAGTTCGCCATCCAAGTAAGCAGAGAGCTTATCTTCTACGGTCTTGCAGTCCATGCCCCTTCCCCCTCTCAACCGTTATAGACGCAGTCGGTAAGGAAAAGTTCCCGTTCGGCACGCAGTTTGTCCCTGAGCGTCCGTCGTGCCCGGTTGAGACGGGACTTCACCGTACCCAGCGAACAGCCGAGAACTTGTGCCATCTCTTCATAAGACAGTCCTTGTATATCTCTTAGCACCACAGCTGTTTTTTGCTCCAAAGGTAGGGCTGCAATTAGTTCCTGCAGGCGCGCCAAGGAAGCCCGGCGCAGAGAAAGCTCCGCCGGACCAGGATCGCTGGAAGTAACCTCCCTAGGTGGCTGCTCTCCTGACAGGGAGGCATCCAGGGAAACCTGCGGACGACGCCCGCGGCGTCTAAGCTCATCCAGACACAGGTTGTTGGCGATGCGGTAGACCCAGGTTGATAAGCTCGCTTCGCCGCGGAACGCAGGAAGCTTGACATAGACGCGACAAAAAACCTCCTGGGTCAAATCGCTCGCATCCTCTGGGTTGCCCAGAAGGCGGTAGGCCAGATTATAAATCTTAGCCTGGTAGCGCTCTACCAGGAGCCGGAAAGCCTCCTCGCTCCCTTGACGGCTTTGACGCACGAGAGCCTCATCTGGAACCATCCCCTAACCTCCCCCCACAGAGACTCAACAGAGACTCTGCTTTATTTCAACTTGAGCAGCGAAAACTCCTGCTGGAAGACAAATCCAATATCGAGAAACGTTCATGGTTGCTATAGCAAACCCTTATCTTATTTGGGGGAGGATTGAAACAAATAACCGTCGAATGTCGATTAAGTTGGCAGCGAAGGAATATCCGCCCTATACCCTGCCTATTACCAAGGGGGCTATCATGAAAACCATCATTCTCCAAGATGATTCCGAACACAATCTGCTTTATTCCCTGTTTAGGCCTTTGGCCTGGAGTACCTCCTGTCTTCTTTTTTGGCTGGCCCTTGCTTGGGCGTTTGACTGGCAGCACGTCTTGAGTGGCCTTGTCGTCATATTGTTTCTACTGATAATGTGGCAGCGATTTGTCCCAAAGGTTATTCTGGATCCCTCCATCCCGCTTGTCGCAGTCCAGTACGGCTTGTTGCTGGCCTGGGAAGTTGTTAAGGCTAACATCCATGTGGCCCTCATCGTGCTTAACCCCACCCTTAAGATTTCCCCTGCTTTTACACGGGTAGCTGTTCCAGACCTTACTCCTAAACTCCTTACTGTATTGGCCAATTCCATCACCCTTACCCCGGGAACGTTAACAGTAGATATTGAAAAAGACACCTTTCTGCTACATATCCTCACCCAAGAACCGGCTTTTAGTCTTGAGAAATGGAGTCTCACCCGGCTTCTCCTGCGCCTTAGGAGGAGGTGTCAAAGCTGATTGGCTTATTTGAGGCTGGTGCCCTTGTCTTGGTCTCCTTTATCTTTGCTTGCCTGTACCGCGCCTACCGGGGCCCCACCGCAGCAGACCGTGTGGTGGCGGTAAACGTTATAGGAACCAAGGCCGTTATGCTCCTTGTTCTGGTATCGGCCTTTAGCCAGGAAGATTTTTTTCTCGATGTAGCCCTGGTTTATGCCCTAATCAGCTTCCTGGCTACCGTTTGCCTCTCTCGGCTCGTGCTGATTCAAAAACGCCGCTGGGGGGAATGGCAATGATGTCCCTCCTCATAGCCCTTCTGCTAGGAAGTGGCCTCTTTTTCTCTTTTGCCGGCACAGTAGGACTTTTACGGCTACCCGATGTCTATTGCCGCCTCCATGCCACCACCAAGTGTGACACTCTAGGCGCAGGCCTTGTACTGCTGGCTGTAATGATATCCGGACGCCCTCTTTCGCAAATCGTAAAACTGCTTCTTATTCTGATCTTCATCTGGGTAGCCAATCCTACTGCTGCCCACATCCTGGCCCGGGCTGCCTATAGCGCCGGAACGCCCCAGGTCGCGAATACTAGCCTCCTAAAGGAGGACACTCCATGCTCACTGTAAAAGCTCTGCTTCTCCTTCTGTTGATCCTTTGCGCCCTGGCTGTCAGCTTTACCCGGGATCTACTCAGCGCCGCCGTGATCTTCAGCGCCTATAGTCTTATAATGGCGACTGTCTGGCAGCAGTTGAAGGCTCCTGACATTGCCCTGGCTGAAGCCGCCATTGGCGCTGGCATCACCAGTCTGCTTTTTATTGCCACCATTGCCCGTACTCGGAGGTACGAAGAATGAGACCTCTCATCCTGGCCCTTATCCTCACCTTGACCGCAGTCTGCCTGGTCTTGGTGGCTCTGGAGATGCCACCCTTGGGCAACCCAAGCGCCCCCAGTCAAGCCAGCCCTACCACAGCCTATTATAATAAGCAGGCGGTGACTGATACTGGCTGCCTCAGCCATGTAGCCGCTATAGTATGCGACTATCGTGCTTACGACACCCTGGGTGAGACAACGGTTCTTTTTACAGCTATTGCCGCCATCCTAGCCCTGAAAAACAGTCGGGAGGGCAGCGCCGGTGAATGACCTTATCCTCAAGGAGGTAGCACGCTTTCTCTTCCCCTTTATTGAGCTTTACGGCTTCTATATCGTCTTTCACGGGCACCTTTCTCCAGGCGGTGGTTTCGCAGGGGGTGTAGTGTGCGGTGCAGGCTTTATTCTTTACACCCTGGCACACGGCCACAAGGCCCTCTACTCCCTACTGCCACGGCATATTTGGACCTTTTGCGAAAGCGCAGGCCTTGCCTTCTTCATCTTCCTGGGATTAGTGGGCATATTTGTCGGCCGCGAGTTCCTTGCTAACTCCTCGGCCGGCTTTCCCTTAGGCCGTACCGGGGAACTGTTTTCCAGCGGACTTGTCTTCCTCCTTAACTTGGCAATTGGACTTAAGGTCGCCAGTACTGTGACCACCCTTTTTCTAAACCTAGAAGAGGAGGACTAACGTGCAAAACCTGGACTACATAGCTGCCATGCTCCTATTTGTTATTGGGCTCGCCACCATGCTCTTTCACTCTAATCTCATTAAGAAAATCATGGGCATGAACATCATGGAAACTGCTATTTTTCTCCTCTTTATTGCCAGTGGCTATGTAACTGACGCTAAACCTCCTATCGCCCTCGCCCCTGGCGAAGCCGCCGTGAATCCGCTGCCGCAGGCCCTTATCCTGACAGGGCTGGTGGTATCCGTCAGTATCACAGCCTACGCCCTGGCTTTAGTCCGGGACCTGTACCGCCACTTCGGCACTTTGAATGCTACCACAATCGCCCGACGTAAGGGGAGCTTTACATGATGGTTGCACACTTAACAGTGCTCCCCCAGCTGGTTCTTCTCCTGGGCGCTGCGCTGCTCCCACTTCGACCGCGCTGGTTGAGGGCGGAGAACATTGCGCTGGCTGCCCTCGGTCTCGCCTTTGCCTTATGGCTGCCGCTGGCCCAGCGTGTTCTCAGCACTGGTCCTGTCTCCTATCACTTAGGCGGTTGGCCGCCAGCCGTAGGTATTGAGGTGGTCAGCGATACCCTGAGCGTTTACTTTGGCGGCATCGTTTTTCTGCTGTCGCTACCTGCAGCCACCTTCGCCTGCAGCAGTCTAGCAGCAGAGGTCCCCATTGCAGCTCACAGCTCATTTTGGACACTGTACCTGCTACTAGTCATGTCCCTTCTGGCTCTCTCCCTGGCAGCGGACCTTTTCAACACGTATGTGTTTATTGAGATATCATCCCTAGCAGCGTGTGCACTGATAGCAACAGTCAACCGACCCCTCAACATAGAGGCCACCTTTAAGTACCTGATTCTGTCCACCGTGGGTTCTGGCTGTATACTCATGGCTACCCTCC
>JAAYHG010000137.1 GCA_012735455.1 Bacillota bacterium | reverse complement strand
GTTCCTGCCAATGGGCACTGTTTCCTGTGTAATAGCACAGGGCGTTGGAATAGACATCCGGTTCCACAACCACAAGAGTCGCCTGGACACCGATGCCAATAATAACAATTGCCTCATTACTGCTTCGCCCGATGACCTCTCGTACGTGGGGCGCAGCGCAGAAGGTAGATAAAACCTCTTCCCTATCGGCAGGCGCAGGCACAGCTGCTACCAGCAACAATCCGTCCACTAGTTCTTCCCTCCGGCGAACACCCCCAGCCACGCTTACCTTCTCTACCTGAGGCATGAGACTTAGCATCTCCTGCAGTTCGCTGGCTACAGTGTAAACCAAACCCAACGGCATGCCGCGTGGGCGCGAGCGCAAAAGGTCAATCCCACTCTTGATGGCCAATTCCGTCTTAACCCCCAGACCAGGAAGATCACGCAGCTTCTTGGCCTTGGCCGCCTTCTCCAACTCGAACACAGTACTGATGCCGAGATGCTTGTGTATTGTTCGCACTGTTTGTGGTCCAACCCCAGGAAGGGTCAACATCTGACGCAGGCCTGCTGGAACCTCCTGGCGTAACCGCGTTAAGTAGGCGAGGGAACCAGTCGTAACGAGCTCCTCGATCTTTGCCGCCAAAGCGGAACCTATGCCGGGAAGCTCGGTTAACCTTCCTGCGGCGGCATAGTCCCTTATATCTTCGTCCAGTTCGGCCAGTAGGCGTGCCCCTTGGCGGTAAGCCCGCACTTTAAACGGGCTCTCGCCCTTGATTTCCAACAGGTCAGCAATCTCAAGAAAGACCCAGGATATCTCAAGGTTGTTCAGTATGGTTGCCCTCCTTCCCACCCTACTAACTTGCCCACAGCAAATTGACCTTACGCCAAACAAGAGGAAGGACAGCTGGTCTGCTGCCCTCCTGGATAATAACGTGTCGGCGATAGTACAGGTGCAAGCTCCCGCCAGAAAAAACGCATAAACACAGGCGCCGCCGACCAAAAGTATTGGCCTAACTCAGACTCCTGCACGGCTTGGGTTAGCTGTGGCCATGGCAACCAAGTAAAGAGACTGAGAACTAACATTACTACCAAGGAACCAACCAAGAGTCCAAGCCCAGCCCCAGCCAAGTGGTCTACGCCAGAAATACCAGGTGCACTAATAGCCCTTCTAAGAAGCTCACCGATGAAACGGAGTGAGTACCTGCCAATGAGAAATATCCCTAGAAAGGACAACGCTAGGAGCAACCAAGATGGCCCAACAAGGTGCTCACCCAATACCGCCGCTACTTCTCCACTGTAGCGCAGAGCCAACCAGCCACCCAGGATTAGACCTCCAAAGCTGGCCACCATTCCGATAAAACCTGCACGCCAACCGGTGAACATCTCGACTCCCAATATAACAAGAATGGCCACGTCTAGCCAGTTCACTGCTAGTCGCCTCCGGCGATCTCTGCGCCCGTTTCCTGCAGCAGCTCGAGCAATTCCTCGTAGTCCGCCTTGACACGAAACAGCTCGGCACTAATGTTCACAGCAGCCAAAATGGCAACCTGCATGGTGCTAAGATAAGGATTGGACTGTCTAATCTCCGCCATCACCGAGTCCACATAGCTGCCTAAACGTTTAATGTGTTCGGGTGTAGACTTACCTTTTACTACATAGTCTTCACCCATAATGCGCACAGATACCTTATTTAGCGTTCCCTCCGCCATAGCTCTCACCCTCATCCGCTTTGCGGCACTTATACTCATTCTTGGTATTCCGCGTCGCAAAGGGAAAATCCTGCTTTTGCTCCAGCTATGAGCGCACCTTAGCTCCCAGTTTGTCCTCGGCTGTCCGGACAATTCTCACCAACACTGGTTCTACTTCCTCTTCCGTCAACGTGCGATCCGGTGCTTGGAATACAAGGGAGTAGGCTAAGCTCTTGAAGCCTCTGGGTACCTGTTCACCGGTATAAAGATCAAAAAGCTCAACACTCGTAAGGAGGGGGGCACCCGTAGCCAAGATAGTAGCTTGAACCTCCTCAGCCGGCATAGCCTCTGGTACCAGCAAGGCCAAATCCCTCTCCACGCCGGGGAAGCGCGGCCAGGGTTTGAACCTCGGTGTTAGATTAGCCTTAGCACCGAAACGCTCCAGATCTAGTTCTAGTGCATACACGCGACCAGACAGTTCAAAAGCTGCGATGACATCCGGATGTAATTCTCCAAGGGTCGCTAAGTCCTGATTCCCAACCGTGAACCTAGCTTGTCGACCAGGGTGGTAGTAAACCTCGGTGCTAGGCAAGAACTTGCCCGTAATCTTGCATAAGTCAACCAGTGTCTCAAGGAGCCCCTTGATTCGGTAAAAGTCGTTGTCTTGTGCGTCATATTGCCAAGTGGCCTCTTCTCGTGGCCCAGCCAACACCACCACCAGGTGTCTAGGCATATCAGGCAGCTCTGTCAGAGGTAGGTCCTTGGGCCAGTACACACGGTTTACCTCGAAGATGTTCACTGGGCCTCTCTTACGCCGCTGGTTAAGGGCTGCCACTTCTAAGAGGCTGGGTAACAGTGTGGTTCGCATAACAGACTGTTCCTCGGTTAGTGGGTGCAGTAAGCTTACAAGGCGCCGACGGCAATCCGTGTCCTTGAGTCCCAGTTTGTCTAGCTCATTAGGGTTGACAAAGCTGTAGGTCTGCACCTCATCGAGCCCACAACCACGGAGAATCTCTTTCACCTTATCCTCGATCTGCATCATGAATGGCTTTTTCCCTACCTGAAGGAAACCATCCAATGTGGTTGCCGGAATCTTAGAGAACCCATAAAGGCGGGCAATCTCCTCTACAAAGTCTGCCTCTAGCTGCAGGTCGGGACGGAAGGTGGGAACCTGAACAACCAACCGATCTTCTGTCTCCCTTACCAACTCCAAGTGCAGGCGTCTCAAGGCAGAACGCATAAAGTCGTCGCTTACAGGAACACCGATCAGTTGTCTGATGCGTTCAGGACGAATTTCTACTTCCCACGGTGTAACTGGTCTTGGGTACAGGTCTATTCTGCCTGCCATAACCTTACCTGCGCCAAGCTCTTGGACAAGATTACATGCCCGTTCTAGAGCAAAAACAACACCGCCCGGATCAACACCTCGCTCAAAACGGCTTGATGCTTCAGTACGCATTCCGAGGCTCTTAGCTGTACGCCGCACATTAATATTGTGAAAGGCAGCTGCCTCCAGCATAACTGTTGTTGTTTCCGATGTAATTTCGGACATGAGCCCGCCCATAATGCCGGCCAAGCCCACGGGCTCCTTAGCGTCGGCGATCACAAGCATTTCCTCGCTAAGTATGCGCTCGCTCCCATCCAGGGTCAGAAGTTTTTCTCCAGGGCGCGCCCGGCGGACAATAATCTGCCTCTCCGCCAAACGGGTGTAGTCAAAGGCGTGTAGTGGCTGACCCGTTTCCAGCATAACATAGTTGGTTACGTCCACTATATTGTTGATGGGGCGCATCCCAGCGGCACGCAAGCGTTGTTGCATCCAAGCGGGAGACGGTTCAATGTTAATGTCGGTGAGCACACGAGCCGCGTAACGGAAACACAGATCCGGATCGGCAATACTTATCGTAAGGTGTTCTGTAATATCGCCGGGAGACTCTGGTACCTCAGTACATGGCAACTTCACTTTTCCCCCTGCAATGGCAGCCACCTCCCGGGCCACGCCGATAATACTGAGACAATCAGGGCGATTGGGGGTAATGTCCAGAACAAAGACAACCTCCTCACTCCCCAAGACTGTGTTGATATCGGCGCCCAAAGTTGCCTTCCCCGTCAGAATAAGAATCCCTGCCTCCTCTGGCCCGTCTTCGGTTAGACCAAGTTCACGGACGGAACAGAGCATACCCTGCGATTCCACTCCACGGAAGCACGTCGTCTCAATGGTTTGTCCGCCCGGCAGCACCGCCCCCGGCAAAGCCAATGGAACCCGCGCGCCCACCACTACATTCTGGGCTCCTGTTACCACTTGGTAAGACCCCGCATGGCCAGCATCTACCTGAAGTACCCAAAGGTGCTCCGTCCCGGGAAGGGGTGCCATGGCTTTAACCTCAGCCACAACAACACCTTCGGCGCCTAGGCCGAATCGCTCCACACTATCCACCGCCAAACCAGCCAGGGTTAGTCGTTCTGCTAACTCTTCCGGTGGCAAGTCAATATCAACGTAGTTTTTTAACCATGAGTACGGTATGCGCATGTTACTTTCCCTCCCTAAAACTGGTGCAGGAAACGCAAGTCGTTCTCGTAAAACAAGCGGATGTCGTCAATACCATACTTGAGCATGGCAATACGATCCGGTCCCATGCCAATAGCAAAAGCAGAAACCTTATTGGGATCGTAGCCTGCAATCTCTAGTTCCCGCGGATGAGTCATACCGCAACCGAGAATCTCCAGCCATCCTGTGCCCTTACAGACGCTGCAGCCTTTACCTCCGCACTTGAGACAAGAGATATCCACCTCAGCGCTGGGCTCGGTAAAAGGAAAGAAGCTGGGACGCAAACGCACCTCTCGATCTTTACCAAACATCTCATGAACAAACGTCGTGAGAGTCCACTTAAGGTGGGAAAACTTGATTTCCTTATCCACGGCCAACACTTCTACCTGATAGAACATGGGTGAGTGGGTAGCGTCGGCCGGATCACGTCGGTAACATCGGCCCGGACAAATCACTCGCACCGTCGTCTCAGGGGCCAGGCGTTCCAGTATGCGCGCCTCAAAAGGCGAAGTATGCGTACGCAGCAAGATCTCATCTGTAATGTAAAATGTGTCCTGCATATCCCGCGCCGGGTGATCCTTAGGAATATTCAGGGCTTCGAAGTTGTAGTAATCATACTCCACCTCTGGCC
>JAAYHG010000136.1 GCA_012735455.1 Bacillota bacterium | reverse complement strand
TTGTGGTGGGTGTGGCGCTTGAGACTATGAAGCAGATCGAGGCGCACATGCTCATGCGACACTATGAAGGTTTCCTGAAAAAATAGTAAGACCGCCACGACGCGGGCAGTGGGGGGAGGTAGGACCATGCGGCTTGTACTGCTGGGCGCTCCAGGCGCAGGTAAGGGGACGCAGGGGGAACTCTTGGCTCTTGAGCTCGGGGTTCCGCGGATTGCTACCGGTGATCTCTTACGCGAGGCCATGGCCACGGGAACACCCCTCGGTAACGCAATGCGCGAGTACGTAACCAGAGGCGAACTAGTTCCCGACGAGGTAGTTATCGGGATTGTTAAAGAACGGCTTGAGCAGTCGGATGCAGAGCGAGGGTTTATCCTGGACGGATTCCCGCGTACTGAAGCGCAAGCTCAGGGTCTGGAGAACCTTCTTAAAGAGCTCAGACGGCCCCTTACGGCAGCGGTTTATCTGGCTGTGGATCCCGAAGATCTAATGGAGCGGTTGACTCAGCGCCGGGTGTGCTCTCAGTGTGGAGCTACGTATCACCTGACAGGGCGGCCACCAAAGGTGGCTGGACGCTGTGATGTCTGCCATGCAGAGCTCATCCAGCGTGCAGACGACTCAGCGGAAGTAATAAAGCGACGTCTTGAGGTGTATCAGGCCCAAACGGAGCCGGTCCTGGGTTTTTATGAACGGTTGGGTATTTTGAGAAGGGTTGAGGGGACAGGATCACCGAAAGAGGTGCTGAGCCGGGTTAAGATGGTTCTCAAAGAGGGTTCGGTATGATTGTATTGAGATCGCCCCGTGAAATTGATAGCATGCGGGCGGCAGGGCGTCTTACGGCCTTGGCTGTCGCGGAGCTAAAACGGGCAATCCGGCCAGGGGTTACTACGGCGGAATTGGATGCCCTGGCAGAGGACTTTATTACCAAGCATGGCGGTATACCAGCTTTCAAGGGTTATCAGGGATTTCCAGGGAGTATCTGTGCCTCCATCAATGATGAGGTGGTACACGGTATTCCTGGTCTGAGGCAGGTAAGATCTGGAGATATTATTAGTATTGATATCGGGGCTATTGTGGACGGTTATGTGGGTGACTCGGCCTTCACAGTACCGGTTGGTGAGGTATCGCCTGAAGCGTTGGAACTCCTTAAGGTAACGGAAGAGTCCCTACACAAAGGTATAGAACAGGCCCGGCCGGGAAACAGGCTCTCGGATATTGGGCATGCTGTACAGACGCACGTAGAAAAGGCGGGCTTTAATGTGGTCCGCAATTACGTGGGCCATGGTATCGGCACAAAGATGCACGAAGACCCATCGGTTCCAAACTATGGTCCACCGGGGCGGGGACCGCGCCTCATGGCAGGGATGTGTTTAGCCATTGAGCCGATGGTGAACGTAGGGACCTACGAGGTCCGGGTTCTGGAGAACGGTTGGACAGTGGTTACGGCCGACGGAAGTCTGTCAGCGCACTTCGAGCACACGGTGGCCATCACCGAGGATGGTCCGGAGATTCTGACCCGTGTCTGAGGAGGTGCCGACATGTTAGGGACGGTTAAACCAGGGCAACTGGTGCGTTCCCGCGCCGGACGCGATGAGGGTGTTTGTTACTTGGTGCTGGGATATCATGACGCCAGACGAGTACGCGTAACCGATGGGGCCCGCCGCCCTGTAACAAGGCCCAAGATCAAGAACCTGTCACACCTGGAGATCATTGAAAAGGTTGGAGAGGATGTTGCCGCGGCGCTCGCCAAGGGTGAGCCGGTGACAGATGCAATGGTTAGGAAGAATCTAGCTGCGATCCTGGAAGGAGGGCGATGATGCTGAAAGAAAGAGATGACTCTATTGAGGTCGATGGTACGGTAGTAGAGCCGCTTCCAAACGCCATGTTTCGGGTAGAGTTGGATAACGGTCACCGTGTTTTGGCCCACGTTTCTGGTAAGATCCGCATGAACTTTATTCGCATCCTTCCAGGAGACCGTGTGCGTATCCAGCTTTCCCTGTACGACTTGGGCCGAGGGCGGATAACCTACCGATACAAATAAGGTAAGGCACACGGTAGCCCGAGAAGCCAAGGGGTAATGCTTCCAGGAGCTACCGAGGCCTGAGCAGCCTATCCCGCTAGAGGAGGGTTGAAACGCTATGAGAGTAAGGCCGTCGGTGAAGCCCATTTGCGAAAAGTGTAAGGTGATCAAACGCAAGGGCCGCGTGATGGTGATTTGTGAAAACCCCAAGCACAAGCAGCGCCAGGGCTAAAGTGTCTAGCGCTGTTCATGGAGGTGTAATATAAGAGATGGCACGGATAGCCGGTGTTGACCTACCTCGTGATAAACGAGTGGAGGTTGCCCTGACGTACATTTACGGTATCGGGCTAAGCTCGGCGCAAAAGATTCTGGCCAACACCAAGATCGATCCTAATACCAGGGTTAGAGACTTGACCGAGGAAGAGGCCACACGTCTGCGCGAGGAGATCGATAAGAACCATAAGGTAGAAGGTGATTTGCGCCGTGACGTGGCCCTCGATATTAAACGGTTGATCGAAATCGGTACCTACCGGGGCCTGCGTCACCGGCGTGGCCTTCCCGTGCGGGGGCAGCGGACGCGAACCAACGCTCGCTGCAGAAAGGGACCGCGAAAGACCGTTGGCGTACGGCGCAAGAAGTAACTCTCTTAATAAGGAGGGAAAAGAATGGCCAAGAAGACGCAGACACGCGTAAAACGGCGCGAGCGTAAGAACGTTGACCGGGGCGTGGCCCACATTCGTTCCACGTTCAACAATACCCTGGTCACTATTACCGATATGGCCGGCAACGTGATCTCTTGGGCCAGCTCGGGGACGCAAGGCTTTAAGGGTTCGCGCAAAAGCACCCCCTTTGCAGCTCAGATGGCGGCAGAGAGGGCAGCTAAGCTAGCTATGGAGCATGGCATGCGGGAGATTGAGGTAAACGTTAAGGGTCCTGGAGCTGGTCGCGAGGCGGCAATCCGCTCCCTACAGGCAGCGGGCCTGGAGGTTAATCTTATTAAAGACGTGACGCCGGTGCCGCACAACGGCTGTAGGCCACCTAAGCGGCGCAGGGTCTAAGAGAGCGAGGTGTAAGGTAGATGGCGAGATACACAGGAGCTGTCTGCAGGCTCTGCCGGCGGGAAGGCATGAAGCTTTTCCTCAAGGGCGACCGTTGCTACACCGGCAAATGTGCGGTGGACCGGCGTATTTACGCTCCTGGTCAGCACGGGCAGAGTCGCAAGAAGATCTCAGAGTATGGTATCCAGCTGCGCGAAAAGCAAAAGGCCCGCCGGATCTACGGTGTGCTGGAGCGGCAGTTCAGACGCTACTACGATATTGCTACCCGTATGAAGGGTGTTACCGGTACCAACCTGCTTACCTTGCTAGAGAGCAGGCTGGATAACGTGATCTACCGCTTGGGTTTTGGGCGCTCCCGCCCAGAGGCACGCCAGTTTGTACGGCACGGGCACTTTGCCGTGAACGGGCGTAAGGTGAGCATTCCTTCCTTCCGCGTGCGTCCCGGCGACGAGATCAGTGTTCGTGAGGGCAGCCGTAATCTACCGTTGTTCCAGGAGATAGCCCAGCTGGCAGCGACGCGTACGGTTCCAGACTGGTTGGAGTCTAACCCGGCAGAGCTCAAAGCTAGAGTAATCCGTTGGCCTGAGCGCAGCGAAATAGACGTACCGGTTCAGGAACATCTAATCGTTGAGCTTTACTCGAAGTAATGAACCTTTTTCTTCATGCCCTCGCGCGGATAATGGTACGGACAAGGAGGGTTAAGGTTCATGATTGAAATGGAAAAACCGAAAATCGAGGTTGCTGAGCTGAGCGAGGATAACAGGTATGGCCGTTTTGTGGTGGAGCCCCTGGAACGCGGCTACGGTACAACCCTAGGCAACTCCCTGCGGCGTGTCCTGTTGTCCTCTTTGCCCGGAGCGGCGGTCACCTCGATTAAGATTCAGGATGTCCTACACGAGCTTTCCACGGTGCCGGGCGTGATGGAGGATGTACCGGAGATAGTCCTTAACCTCAAGGAACTGGCCCTAAAGCTACACAGCGACGGCCCCAAGGTGATGCGCCTGGAGGCGCGGACACCGGGAGAGATTAAGGCTGGCGACATCGTTACCGACCCTGACATCGAAATACTGAACCCCGAACAACACATCGCTACCCTTGATGAGCGTGCTGAGCTGATCATGGAGATTACCGTTTCCAAGGGCCGGGGTTATGTGTCTGCCGACCGCAACAAAAAGCCTGATGACCCAATTGGCCTTATCCCGGTGGACTCCATTTTTACACCGATAACCAGGGTCAACTATCAGGTAGAGAACACCCGGGTGGGGCAGAGGACTGACTACGACAAGCTTTCTTTGGAAGTTTGGACTAACGGTACCATTGCCCCCGTCGAGGCGGTGAGCTTGGCAGCGCACATCTTAACTGAGCACCTGGCTCTCTTTACTAGCCTCACCGAGGTCGCCAACAACATGGAGATCATGGTGGAGCGAGAAGAGGAAGACAAAACAAGTGCCCTCGACATGAGCATTGAGGAGCTTGACCTGTCTGTACGCTCTTATAACTGTCTGAAGCGTGCTGGTATTAACACTGTGGGTCAGCTGACGCAGAAGACCGAAGAGGACATGATGAAGGTACGTAACCTGGGACGCAAGTCTTTGGAAGAGGTACAGAGCAAGCTCGCTGCTTTGGGACTCTCTTTGAAACCGAAAGAGGAGTAAGGACAAAAGACCTGGCCAACCACAGCCTGGGGGCAGGATGCTACAGGAAGGGCGCCGGGCCTGTTCCCATGTACGAAGGAGGTGCAGCGCATGGGCTATCGCAAGTTAGGGCGTCTGAGCAGCCACCGTGAGGCAATGCTCCGAAACCTATTGGTTTCCTTTTTCCGTTATGAAAGGATTCAGACCACCGAGAGTAAGGCGAAGGAATTAAAGCGCTTGGCAGAGAACCTGATCACCCTGGCAAAACGGGGGGATCTGCACGCTCGGCGGCAAGCGGCGGTGATGGTGCAGGACGCGGAAGTCTTAAAGAAGCTTTTTGATACTGTTGGACCGCGTTTCGCCGAGCGGAGTGGTGGTTACACGCGGATCTACAAGCTCGGACCCCGCCAGGGCGACGCAGCTCCCATGGCCATCCTGGAGCTGGTTTAAGATACGGGGAAGGGACCAGCCTTGCCGGGCGCCGGTCCCTGTTTTGTTAAGTGGGTGGTAACGATGACGGAAATGTTCCGGCTGGAGAATGTCTGGCACCGCTACAGTGAGGGCGAGACAGTTGAACGCGTGGCTCTCAAAGATGTTACTCTGAGTATCAAGCAGGGTGAGTTTGTAGCAGTAATCGGTCACAACGGCTCTGGCAAATCAACTCTGGCCAAACACCTCAATGCCCTCCTTTTGCCTACTGAAGGCTGTGTGCTGGTGAAGGGCTGGGATACAAGAGATGCCAAGCATCTGTGGGACATTCGCCAGACAGCGGGCATGGTGTTTCAAAATCCAGATAACCAGATTGTAGCCACGGCTGTAGAGGAAGACGTGGCCTTTGGACCTGAAAACCTGGGCATTCCGGCGGCCGAGATTCGCCGCAGAGTGGACGAAGCCTTGAAAATTGTTGGGATGACAGAATATAGACGTGCAGCTCCTCACCTCCTATCGGGTGGTCAAAAACAGCGCATAGCCATCGCTGGGGTACTGGCCATGCAGCCCGAGGCCATGATTTTGGATGAACCCACTGCCATGCTGGACCCTTCCGGCCGTCGCGAAGTGATGGAGACGGTGCTCAGGCTAAATCGCCAGGAGGGCATCACCATTGTTTATATCACTCACTTCATGGAAGAGGCAGTACAAGCAGGCCGAGTGGTGGTGATGGATGGTGGGCAGAAGGTGTTGGATGGTGTACCGCGGGAGGTTTTCACCCAGGTGGCTGAGCTGAGGCGGCTGGGACTGGATGTGCCCCAGGTGACCGAACTGGCTCAGCACCTTGCAAGACGGGGTATCAAGTTGCAGCCCGGGATTCTCACAGTGGAGGAGATGGAGGCCGAGCTATGCCGATATGTGTCACAGATGTAACCTACACCTATCAGCCCGGAACCCCCTTTGCCGCCACTGCCCTAAGGGGTGTGAACCTGACCATCAGTGAGGGAGAGTTCCTGGGCCTGAGTGGTCACACTGGCTCCGGTAAGTCCACCTTGATCCAGCACTTCAACGGCCTGCTGCGGCCCACAGAGGGGCAGGTGTCGGTGGACGGTGTCGATACTGCAAACCGAAATAACCGTAAAGCTATTCGTCAGAAGGTAGGCCTGGTGTTCCAATACCCGGAACACCAGTTGTTTGAGGAAACCGTGGCTAAGGACGTGGCCTTTGGTCCGCGTAATCTTGCTCTTAGTGAGGCCGAGATAGAAGAGCGAGTGCAGGAAGCCTTGACCATGGTGGGGCTGGACCCGGCAAAGTATGCGCCGCGTTCCCCCTTTGATCTTTCTGGGGGCGAGATGCGACGGGTAGCCATTGCCGGGGTACTGGCCATGAATCCGAGCTACCTGATACTAGATGAACCAACAGCGGGGCTGGATCCGCGGGGGCGTAACGAGATCCTGGGGCATGTAGCACGTCTGCATAAAGAACTGGGGCTTACGGTGGTGTTGGTCTCACACAGCATGGAAGACGTGGCGCGCCTGGTAGACCGACTTGTTATAATGCACCGCGGTCAGGTGGCAGCCGATGGCAAACCACGGGAGCTTTTTGGCGAGCCCGAGAGGCTAAAAGAGTTGGGGCTGGGCATTCCACAGGTTACAGAGTTGATGAGGCGGATTGCGGCCAAGTACCCTGGCGTGAGGCCCGATGTACTTACTGTTAAGGAAGCAGCGGCAGAGCTACTACGATACCTGGGGAGGCAGGCCGATGCTTAAAGACATTACCCTGGGGCAATATATACCTGGCAATTCACCGCTGCACAGGCTAGACCCGCGCACCAAGATCATAAGCGCCATGATCTACATTGTGGCTCTCTTCATTATGACAGACCTTCCGGGCTACTCCTTTATCACCCTCTTTAGCCTGGCCTTGATAATCTTGTCTGGCTTGCCGTGGCGCTTTGTTTTGAAGGGTATACGACCGATCTTTTATATTGTTCTCTTTACCCTGGTACTGAACTTCTTCTTAACACCTGGCAGGGTGGTATGGCAGCTAGGGCCGTTTAAGGCCACGGCCGAGGGAATTAGGCTGGGTGTGTTTATGGGTTGGCGCCTGTTACTCTTGGTGCTCACCACGTCCCTGCTGACTCTGACCAGCTCACCCATTGCCCTTACCGATGGCATAGAATACCTGCTGAAGCCTTTCAAGCGTTTCGGTGTGCCAGCCCATGAGCTGGCTATGATGATGACCATTGCGCTCCGTTTCATCCCGACACTCTTGGAGGAGACAGATAAAATTATGAAGGCACAAATGGCCCGCGGGGCTGACTTTGAGAGCGGGAACATTGTACAGCGGGCCAAAGGAATGATCCCTCTCCTGGTACCTCTCTTTGTGGGCGCCTTCCGTCGCGCCGATGACCTGGCCACTGCCATGGAAGCGCGCTGCTACCGCGGCGGTGAGGGCCGCACGCGTTTGCGTGAACTCAGGTTTTCGGGACGCGATGTGATTGCCCTGGGAGTAATGGCGGTGGGTCTTGTGTTAAGCATCCTGGACCGTGTGCGGTAGGGGGCGCTTTCCACGACATGGTGACTGACTGTGGGGGTGTTCCCGTGCGTAACATTAAACTTACCTTGGCTTACGATGGTAGTGCCTTTGCCGGTTTTCAGGTGCAGCCTAATGCCTGCACTGTACAGGGTGAACTTATGGCCGCTTTGGGCAAGATACTCGGGGAAGAGGTAAAGGTAGTAGGTGCTGGCCGTACCGATGCTGGGGTTCACGCCCGGGCTCAGGTGGTGAACTTCAGTACCCGCGCGAAGCTGCCAGTAGAGCGCCTGCCAGCGGCGCTGAACTCCTGCCTGCCGCGAGAGGTGCGTGTTTGGCAGGCGGAAGAGGTGGAAGAGAGCTTTCATGCTTGCTATTCGGCAACAGGCAAAGTCTATCGCTACCTCATCCAGCAAGCCGCTCACCCATCGCCCTTCCTGCAGCGCTACAGCTGGTCGCTAAGAGGGCCTCTGGATTTCACCGCTATGCAGTCCGCAGCCCAATTGCTGCTAGGGGAGCACGACTTCAGTTCGTTTTGCGCCTCCGGTGGTGCCGCTAAGAACCACGTACGCACCCTCCGGCGTCTGAATCTGGGCCAGAGAGGGGATCTGATTGTGGTCGAGGCGGCCGCCAATGGCTTTCTTTACAAAATGGTACGGAACCTGGTGGGGACCCTGGTGGAGGTGGGACGCGGAGCTTTAAGACCGGAAGCATTGCCCAGGATTCTGGCAGCACGCGACCGCAGCCAGGCCGGCCCTACCGCGCCCCCCCAAGGCCTTGTTCTCTGGGCTGTACACTATGGATCGAGCTCTGAAGAAGGGGTGGCAACACCAGGCACCGTTGGCTTGACACTACCTTGGGGCTATGTTAAAATCACCCTGTGAGTCTCTGCCGTCGTTGAGCCCCGGCGGAGGAGCCACGTTCGGAACTCCGTAGCGGGAGGAGAAAGAAAAAGTGAAGAGCTACATGGCAAAACCAGCAGAAATAGAGCGCAAATGGTACGTCCTCGACGGCGCCGGCAAGCCTTTAGGCCGCTTGGCGACAGAGGCAGCCCGCATTCTGCGCGGCAAGCATAAACCAACTTTTACCCCTTTCATTGACACAGGGGACTTTGTCATCATCATCAATGCGGATAAGGTTGTACTTACTGGCCGCAAAGCAGAACAAAAGGAATGGGTGCGCTACAGCGGCTACCCAGGTGGCCTCAAGCGCACCAAGTATAAAGACCTTATGGCACAGCGCCCGCAGCTGGCGGTTGAGCTGGCAGTTAAGGGTATGTTGCCACACAACCGGTTAGGCCGGGCTATGGCAAAGAAGCTTAAGGTCTACCGTGGCCCCGATCATCCACACCAGGCTCAGAAACCAGAGTTCTGGAACTCTTAAGGGGAAGGAGGAGAACGTACAAGATGGCGAGTATATCCTACTACGGTACCGGGCGCCGCAAGACCTCTGTGGCCAGGGTGCGGTTAGTTCCTGGCAGCGGCCGTGTGGTGGTGAATAAAAAGCCTGTGGAAGAGTACTTTCCCCTGCGGAGACTGCAGAACATGGTTGAGCAGCCCCTTAGGGTAACAGGTAACATGGGCAAGTTTGATGTCCTGGCCAAGGTGGAAGGCGGCGGCATTACCGGGCAGGCAGGAGCAGTGCGGCACGGTATCGCTCGTGCGCTGCTCAAGGTGGATTTGGTCTTACGGCCAGCCTTGAAAAAGGAAGGCCTGCTTACTCGTGACCCGCGGATGAAAGAACGCAAGAAGTACGGCCTCAAGGGCGCACGGCGCGCACCTCAGTTCTCGAAGCGTTAGTTATCAAACCCCGACGGAACATAGTCGGGGTTTTCTATTTCCGGCCCAGGGGATTCATTGCGTTCTTCCCATTAGCACCCCGGTCTAAAGTGAAGGTCCCGCGCGTACTCTGGTTTTGGAAGCTTAAGATGAGCCGTGCGGGAGGGACTGTTGTGCAGGGCAGAGGAATGATAGGTTTTCAGAGGCGCCGAAGCTGGTGGGTCGCAGCGCTGTTTCTGACCTTGGTGCTGAGTGTGGTCAGTACGCCCCAGCACCGGTCTTACGAGCGTGTGCTGGCCCAAGCCCGTACCTTGGCGCCGCAGATTATAGTGCTCGATCCAGGCCATGGGGGTATTGACACCGGCGCCGAGGGACCAGGAGGGGTAATGGAAAAGGATATTACCCTGCCTGTTTGCCAGTATCTCAAAGAGTACTTTAGGCTTAGTGGTGCCCGGGTGTTGCTCACACGACACGATGACCGCGAGTTGTCCGATGACTTGGTGGAAGACCTGCGTGAAAGGGTTCGGTTGGGCAATGAGGCGAGGGCTACTGTCTTTCTTAGCATCCACGGCAACAGTTTTCCTTCTCCTTATGAGTATGGTGCCCAGGCCTTTTACTATCCAAATCACCCCGAGAGTCCGCGACTGGCGCACTGTATTCAGGATGAACTGGTAAGTATGACTACTCCACTGGGTGAGAATTACCGTGAGGTACAGGAAGCGGACTTTCACGTGCTGCGCAACAGTAAGTGCCCGGCAGCGCTGATCGAAATCGGCTTCCTTTCTAATCCAGAAGAGGAGGCGCTCTTGGCGGATCCTGCGTATCAAAAACGGTTGGCCTGGCACATCTTTGCCGGGACGGTGGCCTTTCTACGCGGGGAGGGTCAGGAAGTGCCTGCGCCTTGACACCCGCAGACCCTGCTGCTACAATCGGGGCGAGGTGGTCCAAGTGGAGCAAGAGGATGTTCTGTTAAGGCTCTTGTCTACCCCCCAAAACGATTACATATCAGGCGAGCAATTGAGCCGAGCTCTTGGGGTTTCCCGGACGGCGATTTGGAAGTACATCACAGAGCGTAGAATCTCTGGCTATGTGGTGGAGGCACAACCTCGCTTAGGATATCGGCTGGTGTCGCGACCGGACAAGTTGCTGCCAGCTGAGGTACGTGTCGGCCTAAGGACACGGCTGTTGGGGCAGGTAGTGGAGTACCACGAAAGAGTGGATTCCACCAATAACCGGGGCAAAGAGCTGGCGTTTCAAGGCGCCGAAGAGGGTACCCTGGTGGTGGCAGAGGAGCAGACAGGAGGACGGGGTCGGCGTGGTCGGGCCTGGTCTTCTCCGCCGGGCACGGGAATCTGGGTTTCTCTTGTCCTGAGGCCTAATTTTCAGCCCAGCCAGGCACCCCTTCTTACTCTCACCGCAGCGGTAGCGGCGGCGGAAGCCGTGCGAGACTTGGCTGGGGTTTCCGCAGGAATCAAGTGGCCCAATGACATCCTAGCGGGAGGACGTAAACTGGCCGGAATCCTCACCGAGATGAATGCCGAGTTGGATGTTATCAACCATGTGGTCTTAGGCATCGGGATTAATGTTAACACACCTGCTTTTCCAGAGGATATTGCTGCAGTGGCAACCTCGCTGTTCCTTGAAAGAGGCGGGAAACCGGTCAGTAGGGTAAGACTACTGCAAAGCTTCCTCGAGCGTTTCGAGAGCTGGTATGACCGTTTGCCCCAGGCAGCCGAACAGTTGCTTCAGCGCTGGCGCGAGTTGTCTGTCACGTTGGGTCAGAACGTAACCGTGACCTCGCCTGCTGCTGTGCTAGCAGGTGTTGCTCGCGACGTAGATTCTGAGGGAGCACTTCTCCTGGAGACGGAGGACGGGCAGGTGGTGCGGGTGCTAAGCGGTGATGTGAGTCTGCGTCCAAGACAAGCTGTGCACAGGGAGGAGTTTATGTGAGTATCCGTCTTTGGATGGTACTTGTAGGCTCCGTTTTCCTCAGCTCCCTGGCACAACTTTTTCTGAAGCTCGGTCTGCGCGGCTCAGAAAAACTGGCGCTTTCCCTGGATGGAATCCCGGCATTATTAACCAGTGTTATTACTAATGGGTATCTTCTGGCGGGCATCTTGAGTTTCGGTGCCAGCGGTGTACTCTGGCTCCTGGTCCTTTCCCGCGCCGATCTGAGCCTGGCTTACCCGATGGTTAGCTTGGGCTAT
>JAAYHG010000135.1 GCA_012735455.1 Bacillota bacterium | reverse complement strand
GGTTATGGCGATCAACGGACCAGGTGTCTTGTTGCCGCTGAGCAAGGTTATCTTACTCGTTTACCTGGGTTGTTTTTTGCAGGCGGTCTTGGTTTACTCACCGCTCTTGTCTGTTCTTGCTAGGATGCATCCCCTGCGCTTCTTTCGCGGTTTTTTTGATGCTTCCCTGGTGGCGTTTAGTACCTGTTCCAGTTCTGCTACCTTGCCTGTTTCCATGCGGTGTGCCCAGGAAAACCTTGGTGTACCCAAGGACATCGCCAGCTTTGTGCTTCCCTTGGGGGCCACCATCAATATGGATGGTACCGCCCTCTACCAGGGCATTTGCGCCCTTTTTATTGCCCAGGTGTATGGCATATCAATGGGCATAACGCACTACGTTGCAATTATCCTTACTGCGACCCTGGCTTCCATTGGCACGGCCGGAGTCCCTGGTGCCGGTATGATTATGCTTACCATGGTCCTCAATGCAGCAGGCTTGCCGCTGGACGGTATCCTGCTCATTGCTGGAATTGACCGTGTGTTGGATATGGCCCGAACCTGCATCAATGTAACCGGAGACGGCGCCGGTGCAGTCATAATAGCTGCGACAGAGGAACACATCAAGGCCCTTCTCGCCAGGAAAGGTTTCTACAGCTGAAGGGGTGGCTTTTTTGGCCCCGCTTAAAAGGGGGCCGCTTCTCTTTCCCTGTTTGGCCGAGCTCTAGGTTTACTTGTAGCTATTTGCCCATAGTGCTTGAGCTTAACTGCGGGAGAAGTTATACTAGAGACAGCAGCCTGCGGTAGAAGGAGGCGATTCTGGTGGATAGTGACAACAGGAATGAACTTGGCAAGGTAGCTATTGGTGATGAGGTGATAGCTACTCTGGCTGGAGCGGCAGCCATGGAATGCTACGGGCTGGTGGGAATGGCATCTCGCCGGATAACAGATGGCTTTGTAGAGCTCCTGGGCCGGGATAACTGGAGCCGGGGAGTCGAGGTAAAAAGGGAGAATAATGAGGTCTACATAGCTCTTCACATCATTGTCAGTTACGGCGTGCGCATATCCGAGGTAGCCAAAAATGTAATGGAAAAGGTAAAGTACACAGTAGAAAATGTTACCGGTCTGAAAGTGGCGCGCGTGGACGTTTCTGTTCAGGGTGTGCAACTGAGTAAGGTCCGGCCAGGGGGGCAGAAGCGGTGATCGTGGGGGAGATTACAGGGCGTGACCTGCGGAAAATGCTGCAGGGGGCGGTTGCATCCCTTGAGCAGAACAAGGAGCAGGTGAACGCCCTTAACGTGTTTCCCGTTCCAGACGGTGATACCGGGACAAATATGTACTTGACCTTATCTGCGGCGGTGCGCGAAGCTTTACAGGGATCGGAGGATTTGGCGCAGGTGGCTGCTGCAGCTAGCACCGGTTCACTGATGGGGGCACGAGGCAATTCGGGTGTGATTTTGTCGCAGCTTTTCCGGGGACTGTCCCAGGGTTTGGCGGGTCATTCGGCGGCCGGGCCAAGAGAGGTAGCTCAGGCGCTGGTTGAAGCTAGCCGTACTGCCTATCGGGCAGTCATGAAACCAGTGGAGGGGACCATCCTTACTGTGGCTCGTGTGTCGGCCCAGGAGGCCCAGAAGGCGGCGCGCGCAGGGGGGGATGTGGAAGCAGTCCTTCAAGCTGCTGTGAACGGGGCGAAGGAGGCCTTGGCCAGGACCCCGTCCCTTCTG
>JAAYHG010000010.1 GCA_012735455.1 Bacillota bacterium | reverse complement strand
AGTCTAAACAGGCCAAGTGGGCCAGAAGGGTACTCTTGCCGGCACCGTTGGGACCGATGATAGCTAAGACCTCGGCCTCCGCAACAGCCATCTCCTTAATGCTAAGGATCTCGTGTCCGCCGCGCTTTACCCTTACATCGTGCACAGAGAGTACCGGGTTCATAAGCGCCGCCTCCTCTGCTGGGCAAGCGTCAAGGCGTAAGTGATGCTGTAACTCAGGAAGATAAGCACGAAGCTCAGGGCCAGCGCCATATCAAAATTACCCTTGCTTACCTCTAATACGATGGCAGTGGTGAGTACGCGGCTGTACCAGCGCACATTACCTCCTACGGCCATGGAAGCTCCTACCTCGGAGATAACACTACCCAGACCCGCCATCACCGCTGCCAAGATACCAAACCGAACCTCTCTTAGAATGAGCCACCAAAACTGGATTGGCGAAGCACCTAAGGCCATAATCTGCAGCCGTAGCTTGGGATTGAGCTGCTGCACAGCGGCCATGGATAGACCCGTGACAACAGGAATGGCTATCACTGCCTGAGCGATTACAATGGCGGAGGGGGTATACATAGGACCCAGCCGTCCCAAAGGGCCACTGCGCCAAAGGAGAATACTCACCCACAGTCCTACTACTGTTGGCGGGAGACCCATGCCGGTATTAACCGCCCCTACTAGAAACTCTCGGCCACGAAAACGTGCCACCGCCAAGTAGAGCCCCAAAGGAACTCCAAGACCCAGGCTGATCAAGGTGGCCAAGCCTGATACCCTGAGGGTGAGGAAGGTGATGTGCAGCACCTCCGGGTCACCGCGCAGCAGGAGCTGGAAAGCCTTTGTTAAACCCTGAATAATTAATTCCATCTTATCACCTGATTAGGAACCCAGTCGGCTCAGCACTCGCCGCCCACCCTTGTCAAGTCTGGAGGTGGGAAGGGTGCGACAAGCCGCGCCCTTTTAGCTGTCTTGTACCATTGGGTGGCTCAGGTTCCAATTGTTAATAGATATCTGGCTTGCCTGCATCCGGGAAGAACAACGGCTCGCCGTACTTGTCAACACCAAACTCACCAATTACCTTTTGAGTCTCAGCAGCAACCATGAAATCAACAAAGGCTTTACCTCCAGCCGCATTCACCTGGGGGAACTTCTCCGGGTTGACCTGCATCACGTGGTATACGTTAAGCAGTGACTGGTCCCCCTCCAGCAAAACGGTGAGGCTTAAATTTTTCTTTAATGCCAGGTAGGTGGCCCGATCTGTTAAGGTATAACCGCCTTTCTCCGAGGCGATGTTCAAGGTTTGACCCATGCCTGTTCCGGACTCCTGGTACCATTTACCCTTGTCCGTAACGTTGGCCGCTTGCCAGAGTTCCTTTTCCTTCTTGTGGGTCCCAGAATCATCACCACGGGAGACAAAGATGGCCTCGGCCTCGGCTATTCTTTGAAATGCTTCGGCACAGGACTCTGCCCCCTTAATGCCTGCCGGATCGTTCTCTGGTCCTACCACCACATAGTCATTGTGCATCACCAACTGGCGGTTAATGGCGGCTCCGGCTGCTACCACCTCTTTTTCCGCTGCCGGGGCGTGTACCAGGAGTACGTCCGCCTCACCTTTCTTGCCCAGCTCCAGGGCTTGGCCGGTACCCACGGCTATGGTCTTGACCCGATAACCGGTTTGTCCTTCAAACAGTGGAATCAGTTCGTCCAAAAGGCCGCTATCTTGGGTGCTGGTAGTAGTAGCCAGGATAACATCCTTAATCTCTGGTTCCGGTGCCGTTACTGGCCTCTTTGCAGCACCCTGACCCTGGTCGGCTGGTGCTTGAGGCTGCTCCGGTGCTTTAGGCGCACAACCATATAAGCCAAAACTGAGAAGAAGGCACAAAGTAACAATCACGTATTTTTTCAATTGCGGTCTCTCCTTACGAGTAGATTCCCCCCTGGTTCCACCTCCTTCGTTCCAGGTACCGGTCCGGGGGAGAACCGACCCTGCATCCTCTTTCCACACTGGGAGGCCAGGCTGTTTCCGGCCTGACCCTAACGCCCCACCGCCTTGGCACTGGCTTTAGGCAAATGGGGTCGAAGATGCTGACCGCACCGCTCACCAAACAGGCAAGCGGCGATCAACGGTTGTTACACTATCTGTAAGCCAGGGGAAAGGCGTGCCTAGTCTCCTGCCTTCTTAGCTAGCCTTCCACACTCTGCCGCCCTTCCAGTCAACACTCCTAATCCGTGCGGCAGCGCCGGCAAAATTACATTCAGACTCTCTTCTACCCCGCGTGGGCTGCCCGGCAGGTTAACGATAAGGGGGCTACCTCGAATACCGGCCACTGCCCGGGAAAGCATGGCATGCGGAGTCTTGGTTAGGCTTGCTGCCCGCATAGCCTCAGGCAAACCAGGTACGAGGCGGTCAACCACCGCCAGGGTTGCCTCGGGGGTCACATCCCGCTCTCCAAAACCGGTACCCCCGGTGGTAAGAACCAGGTCCACGGCACACTCGTCCGCCAAGTGCCTGAGCTCGGCCGCCAGTTTCTCCTTATCGTCGGGCAGTATCTTGTACACCACCACCGTACCCAGTTCACGGGTTAGTTTCTGAATCACCCCGCTGCTGCTATCCTCTCGCACTCCTTGGCTACCCTTGTCGCTGGCGGTAACAATGGCCAGGCGGTACTCATTCTCAAGTGTAATCGCGTCGCCGTTTCTAACCCTGCCCCCTAAAAGCACCCGGGCGAAAATCCCCTCCCGCGGCATGATACAGTCACCCACCTGTTGGTAGATGGCGCAACCGTGATGACACTCTTTGCCAATCTGGGTCACCTCAAGCAGGACCTCTTCGCCCACCCTGAGACGCGTGCCAAGGGGTAGGTTGGCCACATCTATCCCTTCCGTGGTGAGGTTTTCGCCAAAATCACCTGGGACCAACTCGAATCCCTGAGCGATCATCTTGTCCACGCTCTCTTGGGCCAGCAAGCTCACCTGCCGGTGCCAGGAACCGGCGTGGGCATCACCCTGGATTCCGTACCCGGCGATAAACACACCCTCACCACGGTCTTCTTTGCGCACTCCTTTTTCCGTACTGGTACACACAGCCTTTACCCGAGCAGCTACTCTTTCCACGCTTCCTCCCCCTTGCGCTTAAATTTGCCGCTCTTGCCGCCTCTTTTTGCCACCAGGCGCACCCCATCGATCACCATGTCCTTGTCCACGGCTTTACACATGTCATAGACAGTCAGGGCCGCAATGCTCACTGCCGTAAGTGCCTCCATCTCTGCTCCAGTGCGGTCGGCCAGCGTAACCTCGGCCTGGATCTCCACCTGACCCTGCTCCTTGTTCAGGCGCAGCTTAACCTCCACCCCATCCAGGCTTAAAGGGTGGCAGAGGGGTATCAGCCGCGGGGTTTCCTTGGCGGCCATAATAGCGGCGATACGGGCCGCCGCCAAGACATCGCCCTTGGGCAGCTCCCCTGCAGCGATCAGGTCCAAAGTGGCCGGGGCCAGCTTTACCACACCACGCGCCACTGCCTGGCGCTGGGTGACGGCCTTGCCACCCACATTCACCATGTGAGCCTCTCCTGCAGCATTAAGGTGCGTCAGCTTCATCTGTGATCTAGCCCCCTATCTGGTACATCACACGGGCATGCTGCCGGTAACGCAGCAGGCTGTGGTGTGCTGGTTTCAGGTCCAACGCCTGGGCAAACGCCTGCCGCAGGGCTTCGTCACCGGCCCCGTCTCTCAGCCGCCCCCGCACATCTACTTCTAAGTCGGAGGAAAGGCACGGCTTAAGGCGCCCGTCCGCCGTAAGGCGCAGTCGGTTACAGCGCATGCAAAAACTCTCCGAAAGGGCGGCAATGAAACCCACGGTGCCAAGGCCACCCGGAAGCCGCCAAGCCTCGGCTGGACCGTTCCCTGTAACACTGGCGGGTAGCAACGCACCAACCTGCTCTACACGACGCCTAACCTCGGCTATGGGCAAAACGTGGGTGGCCGCCCAATCCATATCCTCACCCAGGGGCATCAGTTCAATAAAGCGCACGTGCACCGACCGCCTTAAGGTGAGAGCAGCTATGTCCTGAATCTCATCGTCGTTCACCCCGGCCACGGCCACAACATTGATCTTCACCGGATCTAGGCCGGCGGCCAATGCTGCCTCGATACCCGCCATGGCCTCTTTCAGTTCATCCCGGCGGGTAATGGCCAAGTATTTTTCTGGGCTTAAGGTATCCAGGCTGATGTTTACCCGTCTCAGTCCAGCCGCCCTGAGCTTAGCTGCAACAGGGGCCAGGAGGGTTCCATTGGTGGTAAGGGCAATGTCCTCGATGCCAGGAATAGCGCGCAGCGCCTCCACTAGATCCACTAGACCCTGGCGTACCAGGGGCTCCCCACCGGTGAGGCGCACCCGCCGGATACCTAGACCCGCCCCTATTCGCACCAGGCGCTCTATCTCTTCGTAGGTAAGAATCTCAGGATGGGATTTGTACGCCACCCCCTGCTCGGGCATACAGTAGCTGCAGCGCAGGT
>JAAYHG010000134.1 GCA_012735455.1 Bacillota bacterium | reverse complement strand
GTGAAGTCAAGTATCTGACCTTGGCCAGCCGTGACAACAGCCAGCTGGATCGCCTGGCACGCCAGATCATGCGAGAGAGTGGTCTAGCGGCACGGATAGCCAGCGACTTACACCTGGCCCTGCGCCGGGCAGATGTCATTCTAACCGTAACAGGCTCGTCCACTCCCCTAATCGAACCCGAGGACCTCAAAAGTGGGGCTGTGGTGTGCGATGTGGCACGTCCGCGTGATGTTTCGCTACGCGTTGCCAGCGAGCGAAAGGATGTCCTGGTAATCGAGGGAGGAGTGGTTCAGGTTCCAGGCAACGTGGAGTTCAATTTCAACTTTGGTTTTCCACCTCACACCGCCTATGCCTGTATGGCCGAAACTATGATCCTGGCTCTAGAAGGCAGGTATGAGAGCTTTACCCTGGGTCGTGAGATCTCGGTAGAGCAGATTGAAACCATTGTCCAGCTGGCTGGTAAGCACGGCTTCAGACTGGCTGGCTTGAGAAGCTTCGAACGAGCGCTTACAGAGGAAGAAGTTGCAGAGATTAGAAGGCGGGCCAGCTAGGCCGAGACAGAATAAAGGCAAATGATCCTGAAAATTCCTTGACACACCCTGAAGCATCCTTTATAATTGACTAGAAACCGTGAGATACTACCATAAAGCCGCTACGGACCGCGCAAGCCGGTTCGTAGTATTTCTTATGGGCTTACGCATTGCCAGAAACCGGGGTTGGCTGGTGGATTTGCCGGCCTCCAGAGGGGAAGAGATGAGGGACACAATGGCGGAGAAAGAAGTAATCTTAACCCGGGCGGGTTTAGAGAAGCTCGAGAAGGAACTTGAACGTCGCAAGACTATAACCCGGCATGAGGTAGCGGACCGTATTAAACAGGCCATTGAGTTTGGCGATATCAGCGAGAATTCTGAGTACGATGATGCCAAGAATGCCCAGGCCTTTAACGAGGGCCGCATTCTTGAACTGGAGAAAATGCTGCGCAAAGTACGGGTTATAGAGGAAGGCGAAAACGGTACCGACAAAGTACAGATCGGGTCAACTGTTACAGTTGTAGACAGCGCAACAGGTGAAAGCAGGAAATATACTATAGTCGGTTCGGCCGAGGCCAACCCGCGTCAAAACCGTATCTCCAATGAATCTCCAGTGGGCAAGGCTCTCCTGGGACAATCTGTTGGTGCAGAGGTTGAGGTCAATGTGCCCGTTGGGGTGTTCAAGTATAAAATCGTAGCAGTTGAGAATTAGCCATTATTGCGCCCAGGATGTGTCCTGGGCACTTTTGTAGAGGAGGCAAACAATGACGGACAGGGAAACCTTGGATCCCAGCAGTGAGCTGGCAGTGCGGCGCCGGAAGTTGGACGAGCTGCGCGCGGCAGGGCGGGATCCCTACGTAATTGATCGCTATGATTTTACTCACAAAGCTGCCGAGATCGTGAAAGGCTTTGATGCCCTGGTAGGACAAGAGGTGCGTATCGCAGGACGCCTCATGTCTATTCGTGAACACGGCAAGGTGACCTTTGCCCATCTAAGGGACGCATCGGGACAGATCCAGATTTACGCGCGGATCGATAACCTGAGCGAAGAGGACTACGCCCGCTTTACAACTTTAGACGTAGGCGACATTATTGGTGTCCGTGGCACGGTGTTCCGCACCCGTCGTGGCGAGATCACAGTGGAGGTTTTGGAGTATCTACTCCTTAGCAAATCCCTGCGCCCCATGCCGGAGAAGTGGCACGGGCTCAAGGATGTAGAAATCCGCTACCGGCAGCGCTACCTGGACCTGATGGTGAACCCTGAGGTCAAAGATGTTTTTGTGACCAGGAGCAGGATTATTCAATACATTCGCACCTACCTCACCGAGCGGGGCTTTCTTGAGGTGGAAACGCCCATGTTGAATCCAATCCCGGGCGGCGCCAATGCTCGTCCCTTCATCACCTATCACAATGCCCTGGACATGCAGCTCTACCTTCGCATTGCTCCCGAGCTCTATCTCAAACGCTTGATCGTAGGTGGCTTTGACAAGGTGTTTGAGATTAACCGTAACTTCCGGAATGAAGGTATCGACACCCGTCATAATCCTGAGTACACAGCCATGGAAGTCTACCAGGCTTATGTGAATGGTGACGAGATGATGCGCCTCACCGAGGAACTCATTGCAGGTTGTGCTCAAGAGATCAAGGGTTCTACCAAGATTGAGTACCAAGGGGTTACCCTGGACTTGACTCCCCCGTGGCCACGGGTGAGTATGCTAGATGCAGTTAGAGAGCACAGCGGCATAGACTTTGCCGCCCTAAAGTCCGGTGCTGCGGCCCGGGAGGCGGCGAAGGCTCGTGGTCTGGAGCCAACCGAGCAAGCCAGCTGGGCTGAAGTGCTGAACATGGTCTTCGATGAGTTTGTGGAGCCAAAGCTGATTCAACCGGTATTTATTGTTGACCATCCAGTGGAGATTTCGCCCCTGGCCAAACGCAAGCCCGACGCCCCGGAGTTTACAGCTCGGTTTGAACCTTACATCTACGGACGCGAGATGGCGAATGGCTTCTCTGAGCTGAATGATCCCCTCGATCAGCGCGAACGCTTTGAAAAGCAGGCTGCCAAGCGAGAAGCCGGAGATGAAGAAGCCCATATGCTGGATGAAGACTTCCTCATCGCACTGGAGTATGGACTTCCGCCCACCGGTGGCCTTGGGATAGGCATTGACCGTCTAGTCATGCTACTTACTAACTCTGCTTCCATTCGGGATGTGCTTCTCTTCCCGCTGCTCAAGCC
>JAAYHG010000133.1 GCA_012735455.1 Bacillota bacterium | reverse complement strand
GGGGAGGGGAGCTCAAAGGGATTAAGATTCACAGCCTGCGCCTCCCCGGCTTTGTTGCTCACCACAGTATTGTCTTTGGTGGCCTGGGGCAGAGTCTAACCCTGAAGCATGACTCCATAAGCCGCGAATCCTTTGTGCCAGGTGTGATACTGGCCGTAAGAAAGGTTATGGATCTGGATAGCGTAGTGTACGGCCTGGAGAACCTGCTAGATATATAAGAGCGTTAAGAGACACCACTGGAGGCGGGGAAAGATGAAGACGCTAAACGTAGCTGTAGTAGGAGCTACAGGAGCGGTAGGCCAAACCATGCTCAAGGTGCTAGAGGAACGCAATTTTCCAGTAGCTACTCTTTTGCCCTTGGCGTCGGCACGCTCCAAGGGACAGAATCTGGTTTTTCGCGGTGAGACGACTGCCATCGAAGAAGCGTGCCCAGAGGCCTTTAGCGACATTGATCTAGCATTCTTTTCAGCGGGTACAGATACCAGCTTATCCTTGGCACCGGAGGCGGTTAAGCGCGGTGCTGTGGTGGTGGATAACAGTAATGCCTTTCGTATGAACCCGGATGTCCCCCTGGTGGTACCTGAGGTGAACCCAGAAGCGCTGCGTACGCACCAAGGCATTATCGCCAATCCCAACTGCTCTACTATTCAAATGGTAATGGTGCTCAAACCCCTTCATGATCGGGCTCGGATTAAACGTGTGGTGGTTTCGACCTATCAGGCGGTATCTGGTACCGGACAGGAGGCTATTGCTGAACTGAGAACACAAAGTAGTCAGATCTTGCTGGGTCAGCCGGTAAAGCCGGAAATTTATCCATATCAAATTGCTTTTAATGTTTTGCCCCACATCGATGTTTTTGACGAGACCGGGTATACCTTGGAAGAGTGGAAGATGGTGCGCGAAACGGCTAAGATCATGTCAGATGAGACTATCGCTATTACGGCGACCGCAGTCCGCGTGCCTGTAATGTACGGTCACTCGGAGGCGATAAACATTGAGACGGAAAAGAAGCTCCTACCAGAAGAGGCGCGTGCCATCTTAGCCCAAGCACCTGGCGTGGTGGTAGTGGATGATCCCAGAGAAAACAAGTATCCCCTACCAACCCAAGCGGCTGGTAGAAATGAGGTGTTTGTAGGTCGCATTCGCGAAGACTTTAGCACAAGGAACGGTCTTAACCTTTGGGTGGTGGCCGATAACTTGCGCAAAGGTGCTGCCTACAATGCAGTTCAGATTGCAGAGCGGCTTTTAACTGACGGACTCCTTTAGGAGATGAGACATTATGAAGATTGTGATCCAGAAATTTGGTGGGACCTCCGTTGCCACGGCAAAGGCTAGGGAACAGGTTGTCGAGCGCGTAATTCAAACCCGGCGTGAGGGTCGCCATCCGGTGGTGGTTCTGTCAGCCATTGGCCGCAAGGGGGATCCTTACGCAACCGATACCCTAGTGGGGCTATTAGATGAGGCAGGGCCAGAGGCGCCGAGACGAGAGCGAGACTTGCTACTTTCTTGCGGTGAAATTATAACCTGCTCGGTTGTTGCTGCACTCCTCTCTCGCTCCGGTTATCCGGCCCGGGCATTAACAGGTGGACAAGCGGGTATTTTAACAAATGATGAGTTTGGTGATGCTCGCATCCTCGAGGTGAAGCCGGAACCAGTACTTAAGGCACTAGAAGCTGGTTTCATTCCTGTGGTGGCTGGTTTCCAGGGCGAGACTGAGCTGGGCGAAATAACAACGCTAGGCCGTGGCGGTAGCGACACTTCTGCAGCCGCATTAGGAGCAGCCCTAGGCGCTGAGACTATCGAGATTTTCACCGATGTAGAAGGGGTAATGACTGCGGACCCGCGCATTGTGGATAGCGCTCATACTTTGGAGGTTATCACCTATCAGGAGATTACCCAAATGGCTTACCAAGGGGCGAAGGTGATTCATCCGCGCGCTGTGGAGATTGCTATGCAATACAACATACCGCTTCGAGTCCGATCCACTTTCTCCGATGCCCCCGGCACACTGGTTACCCGGGGAATTCACTATCCAGGTCAGCTGGCCTTGGGTCCCGAAAGGCTTGTCACCGGAATTGCCCACCTGCCCGATGTAGTTCAGATTAAGGTTGTCTTGGATCCGACAGCGAAGGACAAAGAGGTAGAGCTATTCCGTTCCTTGGCTGCTGCTTCTGTGAGTATTGACCTGATTAACGTTTTTCCCGAAGCCAAGATCTTTACCATTGGAGAAGCGGATCTGCCTAAAGCCCAAGAGGTGCTGGGAGCAGCTGGTTTCGAACCGGAGATTACCTCTGGCTTGGCCAAGGTATCTTTGGTGGGGGCCGGTATGCGGGGTGTCCCAGGTGTGATGGCCAAAATAGCAGAGATACTTTATCAGGCTGACGTTGAGATATTACAAACGGCTGACTCCCATGCCACCATTTCGTGTTTGGTTAGGCAAGAGGATGCAGAGAAGGCGATTTGCGCTCTCCATGAGGGCTTTGAACTCGGCAAATAAAAGGAGGGTGTTGATTGATGCGCCACTTAGGTACGGTTATCACTGCTATGGTAACGCCCTTTGATGATAACCTTCGGGTAGATCTTAAACGCATGGCAGAACTAACAGATTACCTTATTGATCTAGGATCTGATGGACTCTTGGTGACAGGAACCACTGGGGAATCGCCTACGCTTACTAATGAAGAGAAAGTTGCTCTCTGGGAGACAGTTGTTAAGGCAGCCCGCGGCCGTGTGCCAGTGATGTTGGGTACAGGTTCCAACAATACAGAGCAAAGCATAGCCCTTACCAAGAAGGCTGAAGAAGTGGGTGGCGATGCTATTCTCCTTGTCACCCCTTATTACAACAAACCGCCACAGAATGCTCTCTTTGCGCACTTTAGGGCTGTGGCAGCAGCTACCAAACTGCCGGTGATGATCTATAACGTACCAGGCCGTACGGGACGCAACATTGAGGCGCCAACAGTGGCTCGCTTAGCCCACGAAGTTCCCAACATTGTAGCGGTGAAAGAAGCAGGGGGCGATTTGGATCAGGTTTCTGAAATATGCAGCCTGGTTCCGGAAGGGTTTGCGGTATACAGTGGAGATGACTCTCTAACCCTGCCCATGCTTTCCTTGGGGGCCAAGGGTGTTGTTTCGGTGGCTTCACACATAGTGGCCGGCCAGATGCGTCAGATGATCGCCAGCTTCACTCAGGGAGATTGGAAGCATGCCAAAGACATTCACCTGCGGTATTTTTCCGTTTTCAAAGGGCTCTTTTTCACCACCAGTCCCAGCCCAGTAAAGTCAGCTCTAAAGCTCATGGGTTTCCCGGTGGGAGGTCTTCGGCTACCTCTTCTGCCACTGACCGAGGCAGAGGAAGAGAAACTCAAAGGCATTCTTCAAGAGGCTGGATTGATCTAAGTATGACGAGCGGGGGACTTTATCCCCGCTTTTCTTATTCTAATTAGGGTGGGCAGATGACTTGTCTAAGTAACGGGTTACCTTGTGGTTCAGGGTTAATTAGGTTATAATATGTGTAACGTAAGAGAGCGGGTGTTTGTTGGTTAGCGAAGGGTTGGAAAGCCTCCCTGGTCGCAGCAGGGAGAGTTTTTTGTATAATCGCGGTTTAGGAGGTATGCTGTTGACTGTAGGAACCAAGAATAAGTTTACCCTGATTCCCCTGGGCGGCTTGGGGGAGCGAGGTAAGAATATGATGGTCTTGGAAACAGACCGTGATATTGTGGTAATTGACTGTGGATTAATGAATCCTGAGGAAGAGCTGCTGGGTATTGACTTTGTTATCCCTGATGTGAGTTATCTTTTGGAGAACCGGGATAAGGTACGCGGCATTATCCTAACCCACGGACACGATGGTCATATTGGAGCATTGCCGTATCTTCTGAAGCAATTGTCTATCCCGGTGTTTGGTACCGACATGACCCTGGGTGTGGCGGCCATGAAGCTTCGTGAAGCCGGGCTCAGTACTGAAGTGTTGCGAAGGGTTAACCCGGGCGAGCGTTTTTCCCTGGGGACCTTCAAAGTAGAGCCGGTTAGCGTTAGCCACACACTACCGGGGGCGGTGGCGGTGGTGGTATCCACGCCGTGTGGCCGTGTGCTGCATACGGGCGATTTTCATTTTGACCAAACCCCACCAAACAACAACTTTACTGATATACACCGCCTTGCTGAATTGGGACGTGAAGGGGTATTTCTCCTTCTTTCGGACAGTACGAACTCCGAAGTTCCCGAGTTTTCTCCCTCAGAGAAGGAGAACATTGGGGCAATCCGAAATATCCTGCGTAGCGCCAAGGGTCGCGTTATCATGATCGGCTATGGAGCCAATCTTTACCGCTTAGAACAGGCGGTGGCTGCTGCAGCGGATATGGGCCGACGTACCAATGTTGCTTGGCCAGAAGGGCGGGAGCTGTTGAACTTGGCCCAGCAGATGGGACATCTATCTTTTCCCGAGGAATCCTTTTTTGATCCGAGGAATGAACAGGTAGCGCCCGAGGAACAGGTGATTGTGGTGCCAGATTTTGAGACTCTGGAGCCAGTTGCTGGGATACGGGCAGATGGGCGTACCACTGTGCCTGTTCAAGCTGGAGATACAGTAGTATTGGTAGCTTCCCCTGGACCGGGGAGCGAGAAACGGGTAGCGCGAAACATTGACAATCTTTTTAAGGTAGGTGCTGAAGTTTATCCTGAACTCACCTCTTGGCCTCACCCTTTTGGGCATGCCAGCAGGGAAGAACTCAAGCTCATGCTAAACCTCGTGCAGCCGCGCTATTTCGTCCCTATCCACGGGGAATTTCGGACGCTTGTCTGGCACGCACGTATTGCCCAACAGGTTGGCATTCCGGAAGAGAACATTTTTGTGGTAGAGAACGGAACTAGCATTGAGTTTACGCCGGACAAGGCACGCTTGGGTAATAGGATTACAGCCGGAAAGGTTCTTGTAGACGGGCTTGGTGTGGGCGACGTGGGCAATATTGTCCTGAGGGATAGAAAACAACTTTCTCAAGATGGTATTCTAATTGTAGTAGTGACGCTAGACAAGCAAAAAGGACAGGTTGTGGCCGGTCCTGATATTGTCTCCCGGGGCTTTGTTTATGTTCGCGAGGCGGAAGAGCTATTGGAGGAAGCAAAGGACAAGGTGCGCCAGGCCTTGGAAAAGTGTGAAACCTCTCGGGCTACCGAATGGGCTACTATTAAGAGCCAGGTGCGTGATACCTTGGGTAAGTTCCTCTTTGAACGGACCCGTCGGCGCCCTATGATCCTGCCGATCATAATGGAGATCTAGGCTGCCGTGGATTTAATGGAGAAGTAATGATGGTGTTATGGCCCTGTAACAAATTGGGGGTATGATAAAAGTGTATCAAGGTCCCCCTCCTAATAATATATTGATGAACCCGGCAGTGGCCGGGCTTTTTCTTGTCCTGCTGTTTCTGCCCCCGATGG
>JAAYHG010000132.1 GCA_012735455.1 Bacillota bacterium | reverse complement strand
GGCTCAAGTTCGGCAGCGCCTTGTGGAATACGGTCCAAACGAGCTGCCTGCTGGTTCCCGAAAGAGCTCTTTCGAGGTTTTTCTGGCCCAGTTTCAAGACTTTATGGTGATGGTTCTAATGATTGCCGCCCTCCTTTCCATGATCCTGGGCGAGTGGAGTGATGCCGTCACTATTCTGGCCATCATTGTCTTGAATGCTTGTTTAGGGTTTGTTCAAGAGTATCGTGCCGAACGTTCCTTAGCGGCCTTGAATAAGATCACGGCGCCGCGCGCCAAGTGTCGCCGTGGCACATTTGCAGTAGAGGTGCCGGCGGCAGAGGTGGTACCCGGGGATATCCTGTTGCTCACGGCGGGAGACAGGATACCAGCAGATGCGCGCCTGGTAAAAAGCTGGGACTTGGCTTGTGATGAATCAGCCCTTACAGGAGAGTCCGTACCGGTAGAGAAAGAGGTAGGGGAGGTTGAGGCGAGCGTACCCTTGGCCGAACGTCGTAACCTGGTGTTCGCTGGGACTTTAGTTACGCGTGGACGGGCTGAGGCGGTGGTTGTAGCTACCGGCCTTAATACCGAAACCGGCCAGATTGCGCGGCTCCTACGCCGGGAGAAAGGGGAATTGACGCCGTTACAAAGACGGTTGGATCAACTGGGGCGGGTCTTGGTAGCCGGATGTGTGGCTATTTGTCTGGTGGTGATGGCCTTAGGTATATGGCGGGGTGGCTCTCTACTGGAGCTACTCATGGCGGCTATTAGCTTAGCAGTGGCTGCTATTCCCGAGGGGCTACCTGCTGTTGTAACTTTGGCACTGGCTGTCGGTGTACAGCGCATGGTACGCCGCCGGGCCATTGTCCGCAAGCTACCTGCGGTGGAAACCTTGGGTTGCGCTTCAGTCATCTGTGTTGATAAGACCGGCACACTCACGGAAAACAGGATGACCCTGCGTGAGGTTAGAAGCGAAGACAAGGAGCTGGCCCTTACCATTGGCGCTCTTTGCAACGATGCTACTTTAAAAAGGTCTGGTCTGGAAGTAGGTGGGCTCTGGCGCCGCAGAGGCTCCGAGAGGGTTCGTTGGTCGGCCACTGGTGATCCTACTGAGGTAGCACTGGTTACAGCTGCGGCAGCGGCGGGGCTGGTGCGCGGCTTCTTGGAGCAGTTGCATCCACGCCTGGCTGAGGTCCCTTTTAGCTCGGAGCGTAAGCTCATGAGTACGGTACACACCTGGGGCCCCGGTGTACGGATTATGGGTAAGGGTGCCCCGGATGTGGTGTTGGACCGCTGCCGGAGTATTCATAACGGACGCAGGGTACTGCCCCTCACGGCAGCGGAAAAGGCCTTCTGGCTGGCACAAAACGAAGAGATGGCAGGGCAGTCTATGCGGGTGTTGGCTGTGGCCTACAGGGACCTGTCCAGTTTCCCCGGTTCGGTGGATCCGTCTCTGGAGAACGATCTAACCTTCGTGGGTTTAATAGGTCTAAATGATCCCCCTCGCCCTGGTGTACGAGAGGCAATCGCCCGCTGCCGTCGGGCAGGGATCAAGACAGTTATGATTACCGGCGACCATAAGACCACAGCCGTGGCTATTGCC
>JAAYHG010000131.1 GCA_012735455.1 Bacillota bacterium | reverse complement strand
GGCGTAAAGACCATGTCTCGATTCCAGACGATTAACCAATTAGTTCTCGATAAGCTAACGGCTGCCTGTCCAGAATCGCATCAGTACCTGGGATAATAGCCTTTAGGCGGGCTGCACTGAGATTGCAGAATGCTGACGCTATTAGAGTCCTCTCACGAAATGCTTGAGCTAAAACAATGCCCGCGGGATCCACAATAATGCTTTCGCCAATTCCCTCAGAGCTAGAGTTGGCAACAACGACAAATACTCTGTTTTCAACTGCTCGAGTTTTTGCTAACAATTCATGGCGATCAACTGCAAAGGAAGCTGGCCAAGCGATGAGTTCCGCGCCTTTGAGAGTCAGAACCCTGGCTACTTCGGGCAATAAACCTTCGTAACCAAGCATAATACCGATGTTTCCCACTGGAGTTGAAAACACAGGAAGCCCCTGATCACCGGGACAAAGAACCGGTTTCTCCGTTGATTCCAAATGAACCTTGCGGTATTTCCCGATGACCTCCCCACAAGACACCACAAACGTGCTCTTATATGTTTTTCCTTCATAAGATTCGGGGCCCGTGAGCAAAAGTACCATGTTAGGATTATTCTTGCTTTCATCCAGGACTGCATGGAAAAGTGCCTGGAACGCTATCTGGGGTACAGAGTGTGACAGCTCCGGAAACACTACCAACCGAACCTTCTCTTCAGCCAAGATGTTGACTAGGCGCTTTAGTGTACCTGCTGTGAACAAGCCACCCGCTTTCTTAGCTTCCGCCTCTGTTACCTGAACTGCTGCTGCCAGCACAGCCTTTTCTACTGGAACCAATTCTTCCTTCATGGTCGAATAAACGGGAAGACTATCTGTTGGCTCGGTCAGTATTAAATACTCCTTTGACTTTCGATCGACCACAGGGTTTAGACGACTATCTACGAGGACGCCAGAAACGCCTTCATCAAGCGGGATGTTAACAAAAAGTGTCTCTGCTTTGTCCGACGAAGCTCTGGCCACTATTTCCCCTTCAGGATTGATAACACAACTTGAACCACAATAAGCGACAGAAGCTAGCTCTATTCCAACCTTGTTGGCCGCAACTACCCACATCTGGTTTTCTAGAGCCCGTGTTCTCATAATGTATTCAACTTGGGGATTTGTTAGTCTAGAAGGTTCCTTGCCGGTTGTGGTCCAGTTCGTAAGATCCAAAAGGATCCTGGTTCCCTTTAGCCGAAGAATGCGAGCCACTTCAGGGGGTCGACCATCAGCACAGATTAGGATGCCTACTTTGCCCCAAGGAGTCTCGCATACTCCAAATTCGGAGCCGGGAGAAAACCAGTTTCCATCAAAGTGCCAGAGAAAGTGTTTGGTCGTGTTGCAGATGACATTTCCGGTCGGGTCAAAGAGCAAAGCTGAATTAAGCCAGGTATCCCCTTTGCATTTAACAGTGCCAACCGCTAGATGACAATTGTGTTCGACAGCCTTTTGCCGGAAAGCCTGTATAGCTTTATTAATGGCCTGTTCAGCAGTTTGGCGAAGCTCACCCCGACTCCATTGCAAAAAGTCTGTACAGCTGAACCTGCGGACTCTACATCAGATAAATGAACTGGAGCTTGGGGTAGAGCTCCTTGGACAGAGACTAACACTGCCGGTGTTAGGTGGGGGCGGTGGCTGGTGCTAAAAGTGGCCATGATACTTACAGGTTGTCAGAGTCCTGCGGCAGCCGATGCGCGTTTGATAAGGAGATACTGAAAACCTTAAATATGGAAGGGATGACCGCATTCAATATTATTAGGGATTCCATCTCCGACAAAGTAACCAGAGCAGATATAATAGAACGGGCCCGGACTGAATTAAAGTCCGGGCTTTTCTGATGAATTTCTTGGAAAAAAGGAAGGAATACTTATGCATGATGTTGAATAGACATCCAATACTAACCGAGGAGGTGGGAATTGGGGAAAACGATCAGCAGATTAAACCGGTTATCTTGCAATCTAGTCAATCGAGGAGGTGCTAGTTGTGAAGAAGAGTACAGGTTGGTACCGATTGCTGGTCTTTACGTTGGTCCTGGTGCTGTTTTCGAGTCAGCTGGTGTCTGCTGCTGCAGTGCCAACTCCCAAACAGGTGTTAGGCTATGATATTGGGGCTGATTATGAGCTCACTCCCTGGGCTAAGATTGTGGACTACATGGAAAGGCTGGATAAGGCCTCGAACCGGGTTCAGGTGATGCCTTACGGTACGACTCCTGAAGGGAGACCGATGATCCTTACGGTAGTGTCCTCGGAACAGAACATAAAGAACCTGTCCAAATACCAGGAGATCAGTGCAAGACTGGCTGATCCGCGTAGCCTCAGCGAGAAAGAGGCGCAAAAGCTGATTAAGGAAGGCAAGGCGATTTACTGGATATGTGCTAACATTCATGCTCCTGAGGTAGGGAGTGCGGAGATGGTGATGGAGCTGGCGTATAAGCTGGCTACCGGGAAGGATAAGAAGACGAAGGACATACTTGACAACGTTATTGTGGTTATCGATCCGTCCATTAACCCTGACGGTCACGATTCTTTTACCGAGTGGTATCACACGTACAAGAATACCGAGTGGGCCAAACTAAACCCGCGGCCACCATACGTAGGCCACTATGTGGGTCACGATAACAACCGCGACATGATTGCCCTGGCACTGCCTGAGACGGACCAGAATGTTGAAGCACGATTCCTTTTCCACCCGCAAATCTACCATGATCTGCACCAAACTGGTCCAGCGCGGATGTGGGTTAATCCCACTCAGGATCCCAACGATCAAAATATCAGCTCCATCACCCAGGCGGATTGGATAAAGTACGGCGGTTATATTATTTCCAACATGACGGCGCAGGGCATGGCCGGTGTGGTCACGGCCACTCGCTACGACAACTGGTATCCCGGCTACAACGATCAGTTTACTACCTATCACAACGGCCAGGGAATGCTGTTCGAAACCCACGGTGGTTGGGGTGCTACCCCTGATACCAGTGGTCCCAAGAGCCTGGAAAAGGAACAGCACTGGTACATGCCTCTACCCTGGAAGGGCAGTATCTGGCGCCTGCGTGACAATATCGATTATCAAGAGACAGGCGTTCTGCTGGCACTGGAGCTCACTGCACAGGAGAAGGATACAGTCCTTGAACACTTCTACCTAAAGGGGAAACAGGCTGTGGAAGCAGGGGAAAAGGAGGCCCCTTACGCCTATCTAATCCCTGCCGGGCAGGACGACCCTGCAGCCGTAGCGGACCTGGTGGCCAATCTCCTTAAGCACAGGATTGAGGTGAAGCAGGCAACTTATGACTTTACAGTGGAAGGAAAGACTTATCCGGCGGGTACCTATGTGGTTCTCTTCAATCAACCTTACCGCAATCTAGCCAAGACCCTATTCGAGGTTCAAGAGTACCAGGACTACTTCAACGAGCCTTATGATGTTACGGCCTGGACCTATGGCCTCTTGCGCGATGTAGCCACTGTGGCTGTGGGTGACAAAGCTATTCAAAAAATGGCGTTCAAAGAGGTGACCGAGGTCAAACCTGTGGGTAGTCTTAGCGGTGGTGAATCTGCCCTGGGCTACCTTGTGCAGCACAAGAGCAACAACAACGTGGCACGGCTCCTCAATTCACTATGGTTGCAGGATGCCAGCGTGGAGCAGGCCACGTCGGCCTTTAGCTTGGATGGAATAGTGTACCCGCCAGGGACCCTTAAGGTAGCAGGTGTAGACTACGCTGAGTTTAAGACTTTGGTGGAAGAGCTTGGCTTAAGCGCGCAGTCCCTTACTGCCGAGCCTGCCGGAAGCTTTGTGCCGCTACGCCAGCCGAGGATTGGTCTTTACCACGGCTGGGTGGACACCATGGATGAGGGCTGGACCCGCTACGCCCTAGAGCAGTACGGCTTCCAGTTCGACCGGCTGGACAACAATGCCATCTGCGGTGGCGAACTCAGCCAGTACGACATTATTATTCTCCCTGATATGCGCCCGCAGAACATCTATGCTGGATCAAGCAACATGCCTCCTGGTTACCAAGGCGGTCTGGGTGAAGAGGGCGTAGCCGCGCTCTCCGAGTTTGTTCAGAAAGGCGGCACCCTGCTCGCCATGGGTAATGCCTCAGCCTTCCCGGTGCAGCATGGGCTTGTTTCCGGCGTTGAACTGGCAGACCTCACTGGCGTGAACGCCCCCGGTTCCATCCTTCGTGTTGTTGTGGAACCCGAACAGCCTGTGGCTTACGGTTTCGACACCGAGGAGGCTGTTTTCTTTGAAAACAATCCTGCCTTTGAGGTCAGCGCAGGCAGTGGGGCCAGCGTAGTGGCCAGTTTTGGCACTGAACCGCTTCTTTCCGGCTATCTGGCTGACCCTGATATGAAGCTATCTGGCAAGGCCGCGATAGTGGATGTCAAGGTTGGCGCCGGAAACATAATTCTTTCCAGCCCCGACCTAGTGTACCGGTTCCAAGCTCAGGGTACGTTGCCGTTTCTTTTCAACAGTATCTTCAGCGCAACCAAATAAGGAGACAATCGCCTCAAATGGGGTCGGCTGCAGAGTCGGCCCCTTTGCCTGTTCCTACAGGCTTATTGTGATATAATAAAAAAGCAGAAGATGCCCCGGAGGGGGATTGGTGATGCCGATTAAGTTTCGGCCTGTCATGATGGCAGGATTTATCTTGCTGCTGGGGGTGGGAGGCTTTTTCTTAACCAGCGGTGGGCAGGTCTATTCTGAATCAGAACCGCCGCCTTTGTCTGCAATTACAGCGGCAGCTCCACCCAGCCCAACGGTGACCCTGGCCGCGGTGGGTGACGTTATGTG
>JAAYHG010000130.1 GCA_012735455.1 Bacillota bacterium | reverse complement strand
GTTGTTGCGTCGCGTGCCATTGGACGGTACAGGGCAAACGAGACCTATTGCTACCTCTCTTCCAGGGAGCATCCAAACTGGGCGTGTTGCACCGTGCTTGATGCCAAAGGTAAGTGGAAGTGAAATTGATTTAGCAAGTACTGTTCTTAATGCGGCAAGAAACTGGTACATTGGTGCCAGTGTTCCAGGTACAATAGGAGCGCAGGATATTGCCTACCTACCAGCTAGAGAAGACAAGCAGGCAGAGATAATCTTAGTCTTAGACACCAGTGCTAGTATGGCGGGCGAAAGGTTGCGGGCAGCAAGATTCCTAGCCGAGCATTTGGTTCTTGCCACCAGGGCCAAGGTTGCGGTAATAGCGTTTCAAGAACAGGATGTAATTGTTCCTCAGGGGTTCAGCAGGGGCTTTAGAACTATTCATGAACAATTGCTTGCACTCAGGGCTTACGGACTTACTCCACTGGCCAGGGCACTACAGGATACTGCTAATTTCATTGCTGCTACCAGGGTGAAACGTCCTTTGGTTGTTCTGATTACAGATGGCATCCCCACTGTCCCCTTGAAGAGCGGAGATCCAGCGGAAGATTCTCTCCTGGCTGCAGAACAGTTGGGCAGAATGAGGTTAGAGCTGATTTGTATTGGCCTAGATCCTAATCGGCGCTTTCTGTCCGATCTTTGTAGTCGAGGGCGCGGCAGACTGCATATCATTCAAGAACTGGAGTCCGCCACGTTGGCTCAGCTTATTCACGGAGAACTCACAGGTAGGCTGCGCGGACGGAAATAGGAGGAATACGGCCACAAGGTGACGAATACAACCCTCACCGATTCGTTGCGGGGAGGGTTCTTATGTCTATTCTGGTTTTGGCCTTGGTCTGCGCCTTACTCGTGGCTGTATTTGCGGTTCAGAATTCGGTGCCGGTAGCAGTGACCTTTCTTACCTGGCGCTTTGAGATGTCTTTGGTTCTTGTCATCTTAGGGTCGGCTGCTCTAGGGGCGGTGGCCGTTTTTCTTTTGGCCATGCTAAGGCTTATGCGCCAAGGCAGGTTACTGCGTGAAGCGAATCAGAAGGCAAGACGTCTGCAAGATGAGCTGGCCAAATTGCAAGTGCAGCTAGACTCTCAAAGCATGGCTGACGAACCAAGGCAAAACGAAGAAAGGACCAGCGACGAGTGAAGAAATGGCAATTATCCCCGCGCTGCACAGCCGCCCTGGATAAGAGGCTGGCCAGATCTCTTGGGATCAGCACTTTGTTGGCGAGCCTTCTGATCCAACGTGGTTACCGGGATCCCGAAGTGGCGCGGCGTTTTCTCGAACCCGACTTGAATGACCTACACTCGCCATTTGCCTTCAGAAGCATGGCTCTGGCAGTAAAGCGACTTCAGCGTGCCAAGTGTTGTGGGGAGCGGGTGGGAATCTTTGGCGATTACGACGTGGATGGAATAACGAGCACTGCTCTTTTAACCCTTGCCTTGCGCGAGCGCGGGTGGGATGTGGTTTACCGCCTACCAGAGCGTTTGAGCGAGGGTTATGGGCTTAATCAAGCTGGCTTGGCTGACCTAATGCGCCAGGGGGCGCGAGTCATAGTGACGGTAGACTGTGGTATAAAGAACCACGAGGAAATTGCGGGGGCCCAGAATCAAGGGGTGGACGTCATCGTTTGTGATCACCACCTCCCGGGCAGTACCGTCCCCTCTGCTTTAGCGGTGATAGACCCTCAACTCACTACAGAAGAGTATCCTTTCAAGGAACTGGCCGGGGTAGGAGTGACCTTGAAGCTAGTCCAGGCGCTTACCGGAGAACTAGACCCTCGCTGGCTAGAATTGGCTGCCTTGGGGACGGTGGCAGACGTTGCCCCACTGGTCGGTGAAAACCGAGTCTTGGTGGCTCATGGTCTCAAGGCTCTACAAAAGACTGAGTTTCCAGGCCTTAGAGCACTTTTTTCTTTGGCTGGTTTGGATTCGGAAGACCTCAGTACAGGGCAGATAAGCTTTCGGGTAGCACCACGCCTAAATGCGCTTGGTCGGTTAGGCAGCGCTGTGCCGGGGGTGGAACTTTTTCTGACCCGTGACAGCGACGAAGCAAGCCTCTTAGCTGAGGCACTGGAAGCAGAAAACCGGAGGCGACAAGACATCGAAGCCCAAGTCTTGGCTGAAGCCACTGACCAAGTGGAAAGGGAGTCCAACCTGGAACAGGATATGGCCTTGATCGTGGCTGGTGAGGGATGGCACCCGGGTGTTATCGGAATAGTTGCCGCGCGGTTGGTAGAGTTGTGGCAACGGCCCGCGTTGGTTATAGCATGGGATGGCGAAATAGGTAAGGGCTC